>NZ_JAAGPN010000030.1:0-50675 GCF_017104805.1 Paraburkholderia sp. Ac-20347
GGGGGGGGGGGGGGGGGGGGGGGGGGGGGGGGGGGGGGGGGGGGGGGGGGGGGTGCGGGGCGCGCATCGGCTCGAAGCGGCGGCTGACCGCCTCGATATGCGCCCATGCCTGACGATGCTCGGGACGCTCGTCGAGCCAGCGCGTCCACGCGGCGCGCTGCGCGTCGTTCGCGCCGCCCGCGTGCAGCGACGCGTACCACTGCGCCGCCTGCTCGAGACTCGCATGGTCGGCGCGCACCGCCTGTTCGGTGACTGTCATGCTGTGTGTGTGTGTGCGTGTGCGCGGCTAGCGGTGCGCGAGCCCGGCATCGACGAGCGCCAGCTGTAACATGGCGCTCGCGAGATACTTCTGCACCATCCGCTCCGACACCGCAAGTTCGGCGGCAATCTCAGGCGTGGTAAAACCGTAGATCTGCGCCAGCACGAAAGCGCGCTGCGCCTTGCCGGAAAGCCTGGCGAGCAGATTGCCGATTTCCAGAATCGTCTCGATGACAATGGCACGGAACTCAGGCGAAGGCTCGATCGGCTCCGGCTGCGCGGCCAGCGTATCGAGCCACGCCTGCTCGACTTCGCGGCGACGCCAGTGATCAGTGCACAGCCCTTTCGCCATCAGGCGCAAATAGGCGCGCGCCTCGGCCTGAGTCGCGAAACCCCGCGCGGCCGGCTTGACGATCAGACGCAGGAAAACGTCGTGAGCGATGTCGCCAGCGTCAGCCGCATTGCCGAGACGACGTTGCAGCCAGCCTCTGAGCCAGCCGTGGTGGTCGCCGTACAGCGCGTGCAGATCCATCTGCACCGGAGGTTCAACAGTCGACATAAACGGCCCCGTCTGGCACGAACGCGTGGACTTCTTAAATGGGAATGATTACCATTTATAACTTAGTTTGCATATTTTGGGCAACTTCTTCGTGGCCCTGACGCCACGGAGAAAGGCCGTATGACAGCCTGCCCGCGACGCCCAGCGAGCTGTTCCGTGTTTTTTTGGAGATGCCTTTGCCCATCGCACCATTCAAAGATGCACACGCCGCCCTCTCGCCCATCCACGGCATTCTGCGAGAGTTCTGGAAACGATCGCGCGGCTCGATGCTGCTCGTCGCATCGGTCCTGGCGATCCTTGCCGCGATCAACGTGGCCGCTCCGCTGATCTTCAGCCGCTTGATCGATCGACTCGGTCATCGCGATCCCGTTCAGACGATCGCGCTCGGCTTCATGCTGTATGCCGCGATGAGCGGCGCCGCGCTGATCCTCGATCACACGGTCCGCTTCCTGACGGTCGTGAACGCCGAAACGCTCAAGTACATTGCATCGACGCAATTCTTCGATCGCATCGCCCACAAGGATCTGCGTTTTTTCGTGGAGCACAACCCGGTCGAGATCCAGTCGGCCCAGAACCAGGGCGCGCAGGCGCTGAACGTGATCGTTCAACTGGCATTGAGCATCGTCATTCCTGGCGCGCTCCAACTGATCATCACGCTGGTCGTACTGGGCATTCAACTGAATACAGGACTCGCGCTGATCGTGCTCGCGTATGGCGCCGTATTCATCGCCCTGACTTACTACGCCAATGTGCGCACGACGCCCGAAATCGAGAGCGCCACCAACGCAAGCCAGTCGAACGCGCGACTCGTCGGCAATGCGCTTTCGTCGATCGACACGCTGCGCTATTTCAACAGCCAGTCGTGGATGAGCCAACGCTTCAACGACGGCGCGACCGAGATTCTGCGCAGCTGGCGCAGCTTTTCGCGAAAGCGCATCCGCTTTGCGTGCGGATACGGCGTGGCGCTTGCGGTGCAGTTCGGTATTGCGTTTCTCGTGCTGCTTCCTCGTTACCATGCGGGCGCGATATCGATCGGCGATGTCGTGCTCTTCAACGCGCTGCTGCTGCAACTCAACCGGCCGTTTGAAATGGCAGGATTGTCGATTGAACATATGTCGAAGTGTCTCGCCCAGATCCGTCCGTTCGCGCAGATGTGGTCGGCTCCGGCTCACGACGATTCGACGGCCACGGCAGACGTGTCAACTGAGGGCAACGGCCGCCTGGAATTTCGCAACGTCGGCTTTCGTTACGACGACGGCCGAGGGATAGCGGGCGTCAGCTTCGTCGCGCAACGCGGCGCGATCACCTTTCTCAGGGGACCGTCCGGTTCGGGCAAATCGACGATCTTCAAGCTGGCGCTCAAAGCGCTTTCTCCGTTGAGCGGCGAGATCAGTTTTAATGGCGTCAATCTCGCCACGATTCGGCACGGCGCGTGGTATCGCTCGATCGGCGTCGTGCCTCAAGACATATTTCTGCTGAACGAATCGCTGAGATCGAACATCGTGCTCGGACGTCAAGCGGACGAGACCCGGTTACGCGAGGCCGCCGCAAAAGCCGCCATTCTCGATCGCATCGACGCGCTGCCGGAGGGGTTCGATACCGTCGTCGGCGAGCGCGGTTTGAAGCTGTCCGGCGGCGAACGGCAACGCATTGCCATCGCGCGTGCGCTCTACGGCAACCCGAGCGTGTTGCTGCTCGACGAAGCCAGCTCCGCGCTCGATGAGGCCACCGAGGCCGACATCATGAAAGCGATTCGCGACGTGGTCAGCGACGTTACGGTCGTCGCCATTACGCATCGCACCAGTGTGATCCGGAGCGCGGATCATATCTTCGATCTGGCGCGGCTTGCGGTTTCTGAAGAGCGGACGGCCGATGAAGACGATGCGCTCAGTCAGGCGTCACGCGTCGGCTGATGCGCGCGGTGAACAGGGTTGACGTTATGGGTGCCCGCGACGGGATAGGCATCTTCGTCGCGGGTGGCGTGCGCCTGCTCATTCATGCGTAGTGCGGATCAAGCCGTCCTTCAAGCCGTCTTGATGGTCACCAGCATCGGGCGCAAACTCCCGAGTGTGCTCGACATGACGGTGAAGTTGTTCGGCTCCGCAAGCGTGCGGGCCTTCGCCATATCAGTCGCGACCGCGGCAAGATCGTAATTTTTCTGCGGTTCCAGCGTCTTGAAAAGCTGATTGGCGTGATCGAACGTGGTTTTCGACGGTGCGGTGATATAGCAGAACGCCGGTGGATTCGGGGCTGCCCACAGAATGGAATAGTCGTCGGCGTACTGGCCCTTCGGCAGCGCCTTGACGACGACATCGCGGTATTTGCGTTCAACGAACTTCGCCACGCGCGTCGCGTAACCCGCCAGCGGGTTCTGGTTGTGCTGTGCATTGCAGGTCACCAGTTCCACCGTTTTCAGTGCGCTGTTGCGGGTGCGCCAGTTCTGGATCAGCTGGCCCATCTGCACGTCGAGCAGTTCGGCGAGGCTGGTTTCATCGCCGTGTCCCCAGATGGTCAACGTCGCATCCGAACACGCCGGCGCCTGAATGCCTTCGCTAGAAACCGACAGGCCCGCGATGTCGGCAGCCGTTTCGTTGCACGCCGTGGCCAGAGCCTTTGCGCGTGCTTCATGTTCATTGCCCCACAAAATCATGATAGTGCTCCTTATCAATCCGCCAGAAAGGAAGATGAGCCTGAAGTTGCGGCGTTGCCGCACCCTGGCCGTTGCGCCGCATGCCGGTCTGGCGGAGGAAGGGAATGCGCGCGGCCAGATCGGTCGTGGTGGACCGGAATGGCTGCTAGTCAGACTACAGGCGTGGGGCTGTGTGTCTCTGACGGTATCTGACCGGCTGCTATCCTGATGACGGGTTGACTGCAATTGCTCCGTCACACTTTCAGGATTCGGATAGCGGTAACATCCGGAGCGACCAACGCAACCTCGCTGCCCCGCTCCCGCTACACCGTCCCGGCCGCCCTCGCTCTATGCGCTTCCTTCAAGAATCAAACCCGCGAAAACTCACCGATCGGTTCCCTGACGACTCGCCCACTCCGCAGTGTATAACGCTCATCCACAAGCTCGGCCAGGCCTTCCAGCCGATGGGTAATGAGGATCACCGTCCGCCCCTGCATCAAACTGTCTAGCGCACTTAACAACGAGTGCGCGGTGGCAGCGTCGAGGCCTTCGGTCGGTTCATCGAGCACCAGAATCGGGCGATCGGCCAGCAACGCGCGCGCGATCGACACACGCCTCGCTTCGCCTCCCGACAACAGCACGCCCGCCTCGCCCAACCACGCATTCAATCCTTCAGGCAAACCGGCGACGAACTCCTCCAGCTGCGCGGTCCTGATTGCAGCGTGAATCTGTTCCGCTGTCGCATCGGGGCGGCCGACCAGCAGATTGTCCAGCAAGCTGCCGTTAAAGATGTGCGTGCGTTGTTCGACCACCGCGATCATGTCGCGCACGCTGTCGCCTGCGTATGCCTCGAGCGGCTGACCGCCGAGTTCAATGCGTCCGCGCTGGATCGGATAAAAGCGCAGCAGCGCGCCGATCAGACTGCTCTTTCCCGCGCCGGACGGCCCGACGATCGCGACCCGACGACCGGCCGGCACGTCCAGATCGACGCCGCACAGTGCCCATCGCTTCGCGGTGTCGCGTTCGGACTCGTCGGTCGGCGCATAGCTCATCGCGACGTCGTGGAAGCGGATATCGGTGCGCGTGGGACGCGGCAAACCCTGCGCCGGATCGCCCACCGCCGGGGCGGCGTCGATCAACGCGAACACGCGCGATGCCGAGACCAAGGTCGCGCCCAATTGACTGATCGCTTCGGGCAACGTGAGCAGCACGTCGAATTGCGCGAGGGCCAGCAGCACGATCATCGACAACTCCGCGGGTGCGAGATGGTGCTGTTGCAAAGCGCGTGCGCCGAGCAGCACGGTGGCGATCGTCGTTGCTTGCGCGGCCAGGCCGACCAGCGCGCCGCCAGCGGCCTGCAGACGGTCCAGTTGAGCGCGTACCCTGCCATGCTCTTCGGTCAGCGCGGCAATCCGCTCCGCCTGTATGGCTTCGCCGCCATACAGACGCAATTCCGCCGCGCCCAGAAGCGCGTCGCTGGTCAGCGTACGCAACCTGGCCTCCAGTTCGACCACCGCCACCGACGACGCCGCACTGCGCCGCGCCAACACGTAAGGCAGAATCACCGCGACCAGCAAAACCATCGCGACGCTGAGCGCTGCGACCTGCCAGACGAAACACGCGAGCACGACGGTCACCAACGGCAACGCGATCGCCGCGACGAGGATCGGCAACAGCACGGCGAGATACGCGTGCTCAAGACGGTCGACGTCCGCGCGCAGACGCGAGAACAACTCCGCATGCCCAAGGAAGCCGGTGCGCGCGGGCGCGAGCGGCAACAATCGGGCGAACAACTCAACGCGCAGTGTGCTCATTGCACGTAGCGTGACGTCGTGGTTGATGAGCTTCTCCGCGTAGCGTCCAGCGGTGCGGACAATCGCCGCGCCACGGATAATCGCCGCCGGCACAAAGTAATTCATGCTGACACCCGCGACGCCGGCAAGGCCCATGCTCGCGAGAAACCAGCCGGACAAACCCATCAAGCCGATTCCGGCGATGGCTGCGAGACTGGCAAGCAGCACGCCCAACGCCATCCAGCTCCGATAGGCGCGCATCAGCTTCAGCAGTCGCCAGAACACGCTCCACGACGAGCGCGAAACGTCAGGCGTCGCCTCGCGGTTGGCGTTCGCGCGCAAAGATTGGGGGGACGTCGTTTTCATACCAAACCATCGGCGGCCAGCAAGGCCGCGTAAAGTCCATCGACCCGCTCAAGTGTGGCCGGCGGTCCTTGTTGCACAAGACGGCCGTCATCGAGCACGACGACGCGGTCGGCTCGTCGAGCCTGTGCCATGCGATGTCCAACCTGAATAATCGTGCGGCCTTCCGTGGCGATCTGTTCGAGCGCTTCGTCGATGATGGCGATCGACGCTTCGTCCAGTTGTTGCATCGGTTCGTCGAGGACCAGCACCGGCGCGTCGCGCAACAACGCGCGCGCCAACGCGACGCGTTGCGCCTCGCCGCCAGACAGACCATAGCCATGCTCGCCGAGCGGCGTGTCCCAACCGCGCGGCAGACCGGCGATCACGGCGCTCAAACCGGCTTGCGAAGCGGCACGAACCAGCGCGGCCTGACTGGCGCCGGGCGAGGCGATCAGCAGATTCTCGCGCAGCGTGCCGGCAAACAATCTGGGCCGCTGCGGCAACCACGCGAGTTGTTCGCGCCACCAGCACGATGCGGCATCGTCGAGGGCCACGCCGTCCATCAGCAACGTACCGTGTTGCGGTCGCTGCAAACCCAGCACGAGTTGCAGCAGCGTGCTCTTGCCCGCGCCGCTGGGGCCGATGACGGCGGTCGTCGTGCCCGATGCGAATTCGATGTTCAGGTCGTGCAAGCCTGCACGGCCATCGGGATAGTGGAAACTGACATGCTGTAACGTCACCGTCCGCGCAATACGCGATGCAGTGTCCTGCGGCAACGCGATCGGCCGATCCGTGTGCGAAACGTCGCGAGCGATCGTTGCGGCTGACGCCGCTGCCGAAACCTGGTGGACTTCATGTGCTTGCGGCTCAACAGGCGTTTCCAGCAGCATGCGAGCGTCCCGGGCAATCGCGAGCGCATCCATTTTTACGTGACGTAACGCGCCAAGGCCACGCAGCGGCAAATAGAATTCGGGGGCCAATAACAACACAAACATGGCGTGCGAGAACACCTGCTCGCCCCACAGCAGGCGAAAGCCGGTCAGCACCGCCACCACGGCGATGCTGACCGTCGAGAAAAACTCAAGCACCAGCGACGACAAGAACGCGACACGCAGAACCGCCATCGTCCCGCGCCGATAAGTCTCGCTACCGATCTCCAGCAGTTGACCCGCACGCTCGCCGGCGCCAAACAGCCGCAACGTGACGAGACCCTGCAACAGATCGTTGAACTGTGCGCCCAGACGGGTCAGCACAGTCCAGCGACGTTGACTCGCGCGTTCGGCGGCGTTGCCGAGCAGGATCATGAAGATCGGCACCAGCGGCGCGGTCAGCAGCAGCACGGTGGCCGCAACCCAGTCGGCGGGAAAGACCGCGACCAGCACGACGATCGGCAGCACCGCCGCCGACGCCATCTGCGGCAAATAGCGCGCGTAATACGCTTCGAGCGCGCCTGCACCGTCGACGAGCCGGGTCACCCACACGCCGCTGGACTCGCGCGCCAGCCACGCAGGACCCAACTGCTGCAAATGCGCCAGCAAGGTTGCACGAACCTCCGCGACCTGCTGCCGGCCCGCGCGAAAGCCATAGTGCCGGCTTGCCATCGACAGACCCCATCGCGCGAGCGCGAGCACCGCAAATGCAAACGCCGACGGCAGCAAACTCCGCCACGGACGTTGCTGGAACGACGCCGCATACAGCATCTGCGCCAGCAACCACGCCTGAACGCACAGCGCCACGGAGGACAGCGCGTTAGCGGCCAACGACCGCCTGAGCAGGCCACGCACCGTGACAGCGCGTTGCTTTAACCAGTCGGCCGGGAGGCCGGAAGAACGATTGCTGAAACGCATGACTCAACTCGTCATTCACAGTGTTGCCCGAGAAAACCGTCGCGGGTGCGAGGTCAATGCTGCGCCGCCCGACTCCGGTCCGGTTCGGGCCGCTCCAGATCGCCCTCGCCGGTCAACTCGTCCTGCGTATCCAGCATCAAACCTGCCGCGGCCGCCACCAGCACGATCACGACGGTTCCCAGCATCCACGCGAGATACCACGCGCCACGGTCGCCCAACACGATCGCCAGCAGAATCGCCAGGCCGCCGATCACCATCAACATCACAAATTGCAGAAAAATTTTCATGATCGTTTTCCTCAGTACGCGTGCTCATCCGCCTCGACGTGCTTCGCGGTCACCTTGCCGCGCATGACATAGAAGCACCAGCTCGTGTACCAGATGATCAGCGGGACGAAGACACACGCGAAGCCGAGCATCCAGCCCAGCGTCAACTCGCTCGAACTTGCATTCCAGATGGTCAGGCTGTGCGACGGCTCGGCGCTCGACGGCATCATGAACGGGAACATCGCCGCGCCGACCGAACCGATCACGCCGGCCCACACGACGAGGCCGAGCCACCATGCGAGATAGCCACGTCGGCGCGAAATGGCCGCGCTACCGATCAACAGTGCGAGCAATGCCGCTGCCGGCAAGATCCACAGCGCCGGATGCGCGTTGAAGTTGCTGAACCACGCGCCTTGCTGCAGCACGACGGTCTGTTGCAGAGGCGTTTGCACGGCGCCGGGTTGCGGGCCGCCCGTCAGCGCGTAGCCGGTGATGCTCTTCATCCAGACACCGCCGATCGCAAACAGCACGAACGATGCGAGACCGGACAGCACGCCCGCCTTGCGAGCGCGCTCGGCCATCACGCCGTCGGTGCCGTTGCTGATCGTGGCCGCGCCCATGTAGCAGGACAGCGTGACGGACAGCACGCCGCAGAGAATCGCGAACGGGTTGAACAAGGACACGAAACTACCGGTGTAGTACGACGTCATGTTCCAGGAAAGATGGAACGGCACGCCTTGCAGCACGTTGCCGAAAGCGGCGCCGAACACCAGCATCGGCACGAAGCCGCTGACAAGCATCATCCAGTCCCAACCGTTGCGCCAGCCTTCGCCGGGCAGTTTGCTGCGATATTCAAACGCCAGCGGACGAACGATCATGCTCCACAGCAGCAACAGCATGACAATGTAGAAGCCTGAAAAAGCCGTGCCGTAGATCAGCGGAAAAGCGGCGAACAAACCGCCGCCGCCCAGAATGAACCAGACCTGATTGCCTTCCCAATGCGGCCCCACGACATTCAGCGCCACACGCCGCTCGATGTCCGAGCGCCCGACATAGCGCAGCAACGTGCCCACGCCCATATCCATACCGACCATCGCGCCGACGCCGATCAGGACCACACCCACGATCAGCCACCAGACGACCTTCAACCCCAGATAGACTTCCATGGCTCAAACCTCCTCGGTATGGCTCAGCGCGGCCATGCTCGCAAAGCCTGGCAACAGATCGGTGGCCGGATTTCGCGGCGGATGGACATCGTCCGGACCTTGCTTGATGGCTTTCACCATCAGCATCATTTCGATCACGATGAAGATCGTGTAGATCGACACAAAGCCGATCAACGAAAAGACCATATAGCCGACGCTATGCGTCGACGCGGACATCCACGTGGGCAACACGTTATAGACGGTCCACGGCTGACGTCCCACTTCGGCAACGATCCACCCGCATTCGTTTGCGATGAACGGCACCGGAATCATCCACGGGACGAGTCGCAAGAACCAGCGACGCTTGTGGACGTCGTTGCGCACGCTGAAGATCATGGCCAGCACGAAGAAGACGAACATCAGCAGACCCATGCCCACCATCACGCGAAACGCCCAGAACACGGGCGCGACAGGCGGAATGGAATCCTTCGCTGCTTGCGTGACCTGCGTCGGCGTCAACGTCGAGAGATCATCCGCGTAACGCTGTGCCAGGAAGCCGTAGCCAAGATCGTCCTTGTGCTGGTTGAAGACGGCCAGCGCGCTGGCGTCGTCAGGATTGGCGGACAACACCTTCAATGCCTGCACGGCGGGCACGCCGTTGTGGACGCGCGCTTCCGCCTGCTTTTCCAGTTCGCTGATCGCGGGCACCGTGCCGTCGAGCGAGTGCGTCTCCAGCAGAGACAGCACGTACGGCACCTGAATCGCGCCGTAGTTCGTCTCGTCCTTCTGCGAGGGGAAGGCAATCGCATTGAAGGCCATCGGCGCCTTCTCCGGCTGCCAGATGGCTTCCATCGCCGCGAGCTTCGCCGGCTGCGCATTCCCGCCGACGAACCCGAGCGCATCGCCCAGCGTGATGACACCGGCGGTCGCCAGCACGCCGAACACGGCGGCCATCCGGAACGAGCGGCGCGCGAGTTCGAGATGGCGGTTACGCGCCATGTAGAACGCGCTGATGCCACACACAGCGATCGCCGACGTGACATAGCCCGCGACACTCGTATGCACGAATTTCGCCTGGGCTTCGGGGCTGAAAATCAGGTCGCTGAAGCTGGTCAACTGCAATCGCAGCGTGTGATAGTCAAACGCCAGTCCACGCGGCGACTGCATGAAGCTGTTCGCCACCAGAATCCACAGTGCCGAGAGATTCGAGCCCAGCGCGACGAGATAGGTCACGGCCAGATGCTTGCCGCGTCCGAGTCGTTCCCAGCCGAACACCATCATGCCGATAAAGGTGGACTCGAGGAAAAAGGCCATCAGCCCTTCGATCGCCAACGGCGCACCGAACACGTCGCCGACGAAGCTGGAGTAGAACGACCAGTTGGTGCCGAACTCGAACTCCATCGTCAGACCGGTGGCCACACCCAGCGCGAAGTTGATCAAAAAGAGCTTGCCCCAGAATTGGGCCATCTGCTTATAGATGGGCTTGCCCGTGACGACGTACACCGTCTCAATGGCCGCCAGAAAGAATGTCATCCCGAGTGTGACGGGAATGAAAAGGTAGTGGTAAAGCGCCGTCGCCGCGAACTGGATTCGCGACAACTCGACAACGGAAGAGCTAACCATGACTCGGTACCCCGTGAGGAACGTGACAATAAGTAATTTTTATTTTTATGAAATTCATACATCACCTATCAATGAGAAGATTTACACCGAAAACTCCTTCGAAAAGCTGCATCTCCCATGCAATGAATAATTTGAAATATACGTACACGTTGCTCTAAGCGCTTTTGATTGAAATCAATCTGACCGATAACGCATCTCGAAAAACAGCGTTCCAACGAACAGGACGGAACTTTTATCCTGCTTTGCACGTCAGTATCGTGACGTGTCCACTGCGCACTCATATCAGCGGGACACTGGACATCAGCTCTCGATACTCGATTCATCCAGTTTTTCCTTCGATGCAGCGTTGATGAACGTATTCCGCTGAGGCAACCCGCGAGCGATTTGCCTCGCTATCAAGGCGTCGCCCTCCTGCTTCCAGCTTTGGCGTTCTGATGGCGTACCTTCATCCATAAACCGCAACAGTGCCCCAAGCAACTCGCCAGGATCGCGACTTTCCAGCACGGCGTAGTCGATCAGCGCACCACGCACAATGGCGAGTTGATCCCGCGCTCGCCGTTTCAATAACCGATCGTCCTTGAGCGCGCGAGCGGCATTGGCGCGCGCTCTTTGCGCCCGGAGCGCCGCCTTTTCCGCTGCGATCAGCACGGAGAGCTTGCGCTCTTCGTCGGCGCTGCGGTCCGGCTTGTCAAACAGAATCAGCATCGCGCGCTGATGTGCTGTCGGGGTCTTTAGCTCACGTAGCGTCGGGACGTATTCGTCGAGCCATTGATCTTTCATGTCATCTCCGATGCAATCGAGCGGATATCGTGAATCGACGGTTGATCGCCAATCCGTGAATTGGATCGATGCGGCACGGAGACCGATAAAACGTCGATAACGCCACTCAATAAATTGCATGTACAAAGGCCAGCATTCGATTGCGTCCTGCTGGTGCAAGACACACCAGACAGGAAATCCGCCGAGAACACGGTTGTCAAAGTTCGCACGCAGCCAAACGGCGCATGCGCGTATTACGCACGAGCGATGTGACAACCATTGGAATTCGCCAAAAAGGCGATGATCAGCCGAAGGACGGCGGCGCTCGTGGTCGGCCGGATGGGAATGCGCCGTGCGGTGTGAAGCGCACGGTCAGGGGCAACAGCGTGGCGCTTTGAGTGACTGCAATCAGATGCAGGGCGACCGCTGGAATAGACGGCATCGCGGGATGTGAGGCCAACAACCCGCAGTAATCGCACGCGTCGAGCGACAGGCCTTCACCGGCGTGTCGAGCGGCAACGCCCGCGCTTGCGGAGCACAACTCGCCCACCGGCTGTCCCTCGCGATGCGCGACGACAAGCTGACTCACAATCGGCGCGAGAACGAGAAGACACATGGCGATCAAGCCAAGCCATGCAGTCGTAAAGGTCCGAGCGTGAGCATTCATATCAGTTGGCGCGAAGTATCTGGCGTGGTGCGGAAATACCGCGCCCTTTACATGATAAAATTCAATGTACGTAGTACAGCGAATGATCGTGCACAGGCAAACCGCGCCAAAGCCAAAGCTAACCAGGCGTGGAGATCGTCAAATAGCGGGGAATTGAAGCGTGAACTGACGCTTCAGGGGAGGGAAGGTGGAGCGCGCGGGTAGCCCGCGAGGTACGCGATGCCGGTAAGTTCCACCCGCCGTGCAGGCGTCGCGAAAACAGCAGTGAGCAGCGGAAGCCAGCTCGTCATCGCCATGACGATCGGCGGCGGCGCCGACGTAGCCAGCAAATTGCAGTAACCACAGGCCGACAGATCCACGGCGTCGTGAAGCTGAGAACCGGGCGTATGTCCACTGGCCGAGCAGACTATTGCAACGGGTGTTCGTCCGCGCTCGGCCGCACTGAACTGACTAATAAGCGGCGCAAAGACAATCAGGCACATGGCCAGCAGCGCTAACCAGATACCGAATTGTTTTCGAACGCGGGGAAATTCAGTCATGCGCGCATAGTAGCTCACTTGCGTTAAATCGCGATAGCAAATCTGCACGCTAAAACCAGCACTGCCGTGCCCGGACGCGTTTCTGCGGCGAAATGTCTCGACTTGGTCACTCATGCGCAGTCGCGGTCGTCGGGACAGGTGCGATCAAGCTCGGATGACTCACGCGACGTCTCCTTCGCGGGAAGCATCGACGCCAGAACGGCGATGAAAGATTTTCTAGCAAGTAGGCGAGGAAAAACTGTCTTGATCTCCTCGACGCCACTGCTGAAAATGCGATCTCGTTTCGGGATGAACGCCTCCTCCACGCCGGTACGAAGCGCGGTCCGCTAACCATTACGGTCGGTCCTGCATTCGCCGCAAAATGGCTGTTGTCATGGATCGATGGTCAAGGAGTCGCCCTGGCGCGCAGCGTCATGGCCAAGGACGATCTCGCGGCGGGTCGGCTCATCGCGCTTTTTCCGCACGAAAAGCTCGTGTCGGAGTTGGCGTACTACATCGTCTATCGGGCAGAATGCGCGACCTCGCCGAAGCTCCAGGCTTTCCGTGGCTGGCTGCTTGAGGAAGCCGGGCTCACGCTTTAGCCACACATCGAATGCCGTTGATCGCCTGCGCCTCACTCTCGAAAGGCCATTCGGCGCCCTGCACAACCGCGCAGTTTCTGCAGTTTGAGCGGTCCGTATTAACAAGAAATCGAGCCGGATTCAGCGCTACTGCGGCGCAGTATTAGATTTAGTGATACTGTCATCTCACATGCTGTTTTTCTGAAATCACCGTCCTACACTGCGATCCAAGGTGCATGAAGCACTGCTCGGAGACAGGAGACGATTGTGAACAGACAGGTGTTACTCGAAGACGTGCCGCTTCGCCCATTCCACGTTGGCGTTGCGTTCAGCGGGACCGGCGGACAGTTCAGCGACGGCTTCGTACTCGGCATCATCGGCATCGCGGTCAGCATGGCCGTCGGCCCGCTGCATCTCGACGCTCTGTGGATGGGATTGCTGGGCGCCGCGTCGCTGGCCGGTCTGTTTCTCGGCAGCATGCTGGCCGGCCCGATTGCCGACCGCTATGGCCGGCGCACCATCTTTGCCTACGACATGCTGCTGTTTGCAGTCGTCTCCGCCGCACAATATTTCGTGACGGCACCGTCACAGCTGCTGGCTTTGCGCCTGCTGCTGGGACTGATTCTCGGCGCCGACTACGTGGTCAGCAAATCGCTCGTGACCGAGTTCTCCCCTCGCCGGTTTCGCGGCCGCCTGTTGAGCGTACTGGCTGCGGCATGGGCCGCGGGTTATGTCGGCGCTTATATTGCAGGGTTCGCCATGCGTGACATCGGCCCCGATGCCTGGCGATTCATGCTCGCGGCAAGCGGTGTGCCGGCACTTCTCATTCTTCCGTTCCGGCTGATCGTGCCCGAGTCGCCGATGTGGCTGATGAAGCGCGGCCGCCGCGCCGAAGCGCTCGCGATCGTGCATCGCCGCTTCGGTGCCGACGTTACGCTCGCCTCCACGGTGCCCGCGACCGCGCAGCACGAAGGCACATGGTCACAACTCTTTTCGCCGCGCTGGCGCAGAAACACGCTGGTCGGCTGCGTGTTCTACACGTGCCAGGTCATTCCCTATTTCGCGCTGGGCACATTCGCGCCGAAGGTCCTCGAAGCGCTGCACGTCAAGGACAAATTCGTGGGCGGCCTTGTCTACAACGTCCTGCTCCTCGCGGGCGCAGTCATCGGCCTGCTGCTCGTCGACCGGATCTCGCGGCGCGCCTTCCTGCTCGGCACGTTCTACCTCGCGGCATTCGGACTTGCCGTGCTGACCTACTCGAATTTCGGCGCGACCGGGACCATGCTTGTTTTCGGTCTGTTTGCCTGCGTGCTTTCAGCGGCGGCGAACCTGGAGTTCGTCTATCCGCCCGAGTTGTTTCCGACGCATCTGCGTGCGTCCGGCGTGGGCCTCGCGGTGGCTTCCAGCCGCTTCGGCTCGGCCATCAGCACGTTTCTGCTGCCGCTTGCCGTACAACATGTCGGCATTCACACGGCGCTGGGTGTTTGCATAGGCGTCCTGCTCTTTGGCGGCATCTTCTGCCAGCTGATGGCGCCCGAAACCGGCAGCGCGAATCTTTCCGATGTGAAATCCGATCAAGCCGAAGACGACGCCACCGAAACGTCCGGCCAGCATGACGCCTCCTTCGCAACGTCGACGCCAGGCGGCAGGAAACGCATCTGACGATGCGCGATGCCGGAACACAGGCACGATCACTCTCATCAGGACACGACATGCCGTCGAACAAACCTCTCGATATACACGCTGTACAGGTCTTCGTCGCTGTGGCGGAAGAAGGCAGCATGTCAGCTGCCGCCGCGCGCATGGGCATCTCGCAGTCGGGCGTATCGCAGATCACTCGACAGCTGGAAGACGATCTGGGCGTCGTGCTCGTCAATCGCACGACCCGGCCAATGGCGCTGACGCCTTTCGGCATTGCACTCAGAAATCGCGGTGCCGTGCTGAGCGAGGAAATCGCCAATCTCAAGGCACAGGTCGTCGAAGCGGGACAAGGCATCAAACCCGATTTGCGCATTGGTCTGGTCGATTCATTCGCTTCGACATGCGGGTCGGTATTTACGAAAAAGCTGCTGGGGAAAGTATCGCAATTGTCGATCCGTACTGGTTTGAGCCCGCAACAGGGCGAAGCGCTACTGCGTCGCGACCTGGACCTGATCGTCACGAGCGATCCGCTGATGGACGCGAACGACGTCGTTCGATATCGACTGTTTTCCGAGCGCTATCTGGTGATTACGCCAAGGAATCTCGATGCTCCCGTGAAGACCATCGACGATCTGAAAACGTTGACGAACCGACTGCCGATCGTTCGCTTCAACCGGACTTCCCAGGTGGGGATGCAGATCGAGCGATACCTCCGGCGTATCGACGTCCGTGCACCGAACCGGCTCGAACTCGATAACGCCGACGCGCTGACATCGATGGTGGCCGAAGGCATTGGATGGGCCATCACCTCGCCCATGTGCCTGCTTCAGGGCATCACGCACGCTGCACGCGTTGCGCCGCACCTGGTCGAGAAACTGGGCCTCGAGCGTTCGCTCTATCTCGTGGCGCGCCGCGACGAATACAACGCATTTTTCGACGACGCGTGCGAGACCGCCCGCGAAGTCATCGAGACATCGTTCATGCCGAGACTCAAAGCGCTCGGCGCGAACATCGAACAACTCATTACTGTTGGCGGAAGGAATGCAAATGAATAAGCTTGCTCAAGGCGAACATCGCATCGAACGTGATTATGTCGGCGAGGTCCCGATTCCCGGCGACAAACTGTATGGCGTGAACACCGTGCGAGGTTTCGATAATCTCACGGTGTCGCCCCTGAATATCGCGCATTACCCCGAATTCAGAAATGCATTCGCCCAGGTCAAATGGGCCGCAGCGCTTGCCAATCGCGATAATGACGTCATCAACGGCGAGCAATGCGAGGCCATCGTCGCCGCGTGCAAGGAAATCATCGAAGGACAATTCGACTCGTCGTTGATCGTCGACCTGATGGAAGGTTCGGGCGGCACGTCGACGAACATGAACTTCAATGAAGTGATCGCGAATCGCGCCCAGCAGATTCTGGGGCATCCAGCGGGCAGCTACGAAGTCGTTCATCCCAATGACCACGTCAACCGCTCGCAATCGACCAACGACGCTTACCCGGCCGCCCTGAAAATCGCCACGTACGCGATGCTCGGGCCGCTCATCCGGGAAGTCACCCAGCTCGCGACGCTGTTCAAGGGCAAGGCGATCGAGTTCGCCGACATCCTCCACCTCGGCCGCACCTGCCTGCAGGATGCGCAACCGATGAGACTGGGCCAGCTGTTCGGCGGCTATGCGTCACTGACCGAACGACTGGCCGAGGAACTCGTTGCAGTACGCGACAAGCTTCGCACGCTTCCTTTGGGCGGCACGGCGATCGGAACGGGATTCGGTGCCCCAGCCGGCTACCGCGCGCTCGTCTACACAAGCCTGAAAGACGTGACAGGCGTGGACTATCAGGCGCCCGCCAATCCGTTCGATGCCATGCAGAACATGGACGTGTTCTCGCGCGTGTCGGCTGAACTTCGCACCTGTGCCGTGTCGCTCGCGAAGGTCGCATCGGATTTGACGGTGCTTTCGTCGGGCCCCGTCGGCGGTGTGGGCGAACTCACGCTGCCGGAAGCGCAAGCCGGCTCGTCCATCATGCCAGGCAAAGTCAACCCGGTGCTGCCGATGGCAATGATCCAGTTGAGCTTCGCCGTGGTCGGCAACGACGTTGCCGTCGCCCAGGCAGTTCAATACGGTGAGCTGGAAATCAACCATTTCGAGCCGGTGGTGGCATCGCGTGTATTCGACAGCGTTTCCCTGCTGACCCATGGCATCCAGCGCTTTGGTGAAAAATGCATCAAGGGCATCAAGGCCGACGTCGAGCGCAATGAGCGGCATCTGATGGAGTCGATGGCCGTGGCGACTGCGCTGGTTCCCAAAATTGGTTATGCTCGCGTCAGCAAGTTGGCACGCCAGTCTGTGGCCGAAGGTCGTTCGCTGGTCTCGATTCTGGACGAGACCGGAGTGCTTTCTCCTGACGACACGATTGCGGCAATTCGTCAGGCTTCACACCCTGTCTTTGGCGATTAGGCATTGAGCCGCGACGGACAGTGACCATCGACCCGGGCGCGCTTCCAGGGTCGATGGCGTACAAAGAGAAACGACAGCATGCTCGGAAAAAATGATCTACTGACACGCCTCGAAGAATGGAAAATTCCGTTCTCATGCGAAGAACACGAACCCATTCTCAACATGGCTGAGTCCAGCACGCTGGTACTCGATTTATCCGGGGCCCGTTGCAAGAATCTGCTTCTGCAGGACAAGAAGGGCCACTATTTTCTGGTCGTGACGACGGCGGAAAAATCGCTGGATCTTGGCATGCTGTCTGAAACGCTTGGCTGCAAGCGACTTTCGTTCGCCTCCGCAGACAAGCTTTTCGAATTGCTGGGCATCCGCACCGGCTCGCTGAGCCCATTCGCGCTGATCAACGACGAGGCGAATCAAGTGCGCCTGTGCGTGGATATTGACCTGGCGAACGAATCAGACTTCCTCTTTCACCCTTTGGAAAACAATGCAAGTGTATTGCTTTCCAGAAATGGACTCGACAGTTTCCTCGCTGCCATTGATCATCCAGCGCAATGGCTGAAACTCGTCGCGCGGGTTGCGGCGTAGCCCACCATTCGGCCGGTCTAGCGCGCCCGCGAACTGGCGAATGTTCTGCTGGATAAAGATCTGGACAACCGGTGACCAGCGGACGATATCGTCACGTCGAATGACTTTGGCGTCAGCGCCCGCTGCGCGAAGCGCTTCAAAATACGCCTCAGCTTAGTCGCGTTACAGATCGAATTCGGCAGTCGTGAGCACTGCTGGGATTTGATCTCACGAGGGACGTGGCCTGCGTATCAACATGAAAAGCTGATGGGTATCAGATAACCGGCTTCGTCATGGTGGTGGCCGGACTGATCGGCGACCTTCGCGGCAGCGGGTCCCCATGTTGCCGCAAGCAGATTTGCGTCCCCATGCCAAACCCTGGCCGAAGCGAGATCGCGTTTTTGACAATCCTGCCAGTTCTGCGTCAGTGGGCGGTCGGTATGGTTCGCGTACACTCGTTTAGCCTGGACATTCGACATAAAACAAATGCGCGGCCTTTTGCATTTCGCTCACCTGTGGATTGGTATCGTCCTCGGTGCCTATTTCGCATTACTGGGTTTAACCGGCAGCACGCTGGTTTTCAAATCGGAGATTGAGCGAGCACTGGCGCCGGATCTCTACAAGGTCGCCACCCCGACGCCCACAACACGTTTACCGCTCGACACCCTGATCGCGGACTTTCAACGAAATCACGCAGGCGTAACCAATTTCTCGATCCAGCTGCCGCAGTCACTCGATGATTCGATGATCATCAACTACATTCCAGCGACGCCGCCCGACTGGCATGGCCGAGTGATCAATCCGTATTCGCCAGTCGCCCCGCCTGTCGCGCAGGGCCGTCACGACAGGCACGAGTTGTTCATCGATCCATACACGGGCAAAGCACTCGGCGAGCATCTTGTAGGCGGGACTTTTTTCTACGTTGTGCATAATCTGCACGCTCACCTGCTTCTCGAAGACATCGGATATACGTTTCACACCTATGCAGTGCTCTTTCTCCTTGTTCTCGTAGCGTCGGGACTTTGGCTATGGTGGCCGTCCGTCGAGCATTTTCGCAAACAATTCAAGGCACGAACGCGCATCAAGTTCGGCGCGAGCATCAAGCGGATTGTGGTCGACCTCCATAATACGATCGGCTTCTACGTATTCGTCGTGCTGTTTTCCATCGTGACGACTGCAACGCTGCATCTATGGCCCAGTGCGGCCAGGTGGTTATTCCTGTCGGTTAACGACAAGCTTCACGATTCATTACGTGCCATTCCCGCCACCTCGACGATTACCGCGCAGCGCGGCCAGGCTTTTTCGACGCTCCCTTATTCGCGCGCCGTGGAACTGGCGCGTTCGGTTGAGCCGTCCCACGTCCCGGTGCGCGTCGACATCGACTCAGGAATAACGACTGTCATGCTCGGCTCCCTGCCGGATCATCTGGTTTCGCCTCGACTGACAAGCGTGAGCTTGCGCGCAACGGGACCCGCCACCATCCAGGTTCAATCTCCCGCTTCCGTGCCGCTCGATGCGCGCATCGACAGCTGGATCATGTTTGTCCATTACGGGCAATGGGGACCCGGTGGCGCGTTCTATTTCATCAAGGCGATCTGGCTCATCGCCGGGCTTTCCCCGACTGTGTTGTTCGTGTCGGGGTGCACCATGTACCTGAACAAGCACGCGGCCAAGCGAAAGGCCGAGCGCAGCCGAAGTCGCAGACCAGTAGAAGATCGGCTCGTATAGCGGGAGTGGGTCCCAGGCACGGTGCAACGAACGACAAGCAACGCGCCGACCTCGTGACACGCTTCCTTTGGTGACAGCACAAAGCCAGCGTAGGCATGGAAATCTCTGAGCGCACTCTGCACCATCGATCCGCCGTGCTCGCCTCAGCCTCACTGACGCGACACCTGCTGTGCAGCATGGAGGCCATCACCGTTACGGCCAACGATAATTAGCCTGGCTCCCTTGTCGCCAGCAAACTGCGCCACTTGCAGCCCAAAACCTGATCTGCCACCCAACAACACAAGAGTCTTGCCTTGCAGAGAGTCGCTCATCCTCATCGGGAGCTCAACACTGCGGCGGCTGACGTGGCAATGGCGACGTCCTGCTCTCCAGAGCCGCCGCTGACGCCAACGGCACCAATGACTTCATTGTCGAGCATCAGGGGTACGCCACCTTGCAGCGGAGTGACGCCAGGTGTGGCCAGAAAGCTCGGCAGACCGCTATTGACGAAATCTTCGAACACTTTTGATGGAGCGCGCAATAGAGCCGCAGTCCGCGCCTTTGCAACGGCTACATGAGTGGTGACAAGTGCAGCGTTGTCGTCGCGCTCAAAGGCGACTAGTTCGCCGCTACGGTCAACCACGGCCACTCCGATCGACACGCCGAAATGACGTGCCTGCTCGTGCGCCAAGGCGATTACATGGCGCGCGCCAGCAAGGGTGATCTGCTGATGGGCGGCGGAAAAATTCCTGGAAGATGAATTGGACATTTCGTAACTGGCGTTGGTATGCGGTTGCCGCAAAACGGAATCCCTGGCCGATGCAGCCTGGCAGCGAATATCTCATCGTATATTGCCGATGCGCGCTCTAAAACGCCGCATTAAGAAATACATTTTCAAATTAACGGAAGGGATAGCTGGCGTATCCCCCACGAAACAGCGGACTCGATCCGCAGGTTTCCGTGATGACGGACTGCGTCATCGAAGTGACCATCTCCTGGAATAGCTTTCGGTGAACCAACACTACCCTTGCGGAGGCACATGTCATCGGAACAGTGTGTGCACAGATAATCCTTGTTCCTGCCGCGCTCATCATCGTAAGCGTCGCCGAGCTAATCTAGACGTTAGAGCTGGTCCACTGTGTGCTGGGGCGGCCGCTTCGAAGATGCTCGACTGTCCCTTGTGAGTCGCGAGCCGACTCTCGCCTCAACTCGATGTGCGCCGCCCTATGCAATACGCATGGGGCGGCACCCGACCAGGAGCAGACGTTCGGCCACTTCGGACACCGGGCGTTCAAACGGCCGCTTTGCGCCGATGACGCGCCGCTCGCCCTACCTATCATTTCCGGAGCGCGCGCCACCGACGCCCCACTCACTCCGTTACGCCGTCGTGACTGAATCAGGCGCGTAGTCCGTACATGGCCGGTGCGCATGCGCGTGAGCGGCGCGAGCACGACGCGGTGATCGAGTTCGAAAGGTCCGACACTGATCGGGCTAAAGAGTTTGTCCATTTTGTTCACGTAGATGTTGATTCAAAGTTCGTAAATACTGCGCGTATCTACACCATGCCGAAGCCCATGACGCGGGCAAGCTCGGCGCTTACCGCAGCGCCAGATAACGGCACGGATCGTTGCATCGACGAAGGGCGGCTAATTACGATTCCCACTGCGATCGAAAGAATGACGAACGCAATCAATGGACGGGATGTCGACACGGCGTTTTTCATGCCACCTGCCGGTCTTCAGCGAGCGATTCGATTCTTGCGATTGCCCGTCCGACCGCCGGGCGATTCGATACAGCGTCGTACCAGCGTTGCACGTTCGGCGCGCCGTCCAGCGTCAGGTCCGGAAATGTCCGGCGCCAGATCCAGCCGAAATGGGCGATGTCAGCGATGGAGAATTCATCGCCCGCGACGAAGGTGCGTGCGGAAAGTACAGCGTCGAGCAATCCGAGCTGACGACGGGCTTCCTGCGCGAAGCGGTCCAGCGTGTGCTCCGACGATCCGGACGGCGCGGAGCGCAGAAAATATCCGGCCTGCCCGAAGGCCGGACTGAGGCCTGACGCATGCACAAACAGCTGCTCGAAGGTGCGCGCGCGCGTCACCGGCTCCTGCGCGAGCAGCGCGCCGTGACGCTCCGCGAGATAGACCAGGATCGCCGCCGACTCGCTCAGCGTGAAGCCTCGCTCATCGTCGCGAAGCACCGGCACCTTTCCATTCGGATTCAAGGCGACGAAATCGGCGTGCTTCTGCTCGCCCTTCCTGACGTTCACCGAATGCAGCTCGTATTGCAGACTGAGTTCTTCGAGCGCGATCGGCACCTTGACGGAATTCGGCGTGGAAAACGCGTAGACCCGATACATGGAATTGACTCCTGAGACCGTGAATGGGATGACGTAACTGTCGGCGATTGGCCTCTGCACCGGAAGCACCGTCGCGGCGATAGAAGTTATTCCGCGCAGGCATGGGCGCGCCTGTGCCGGTCGCGCGGTGTCATCGCGGGGCTATTGCGATCCTTGCGCGGACTGCGGAAAAGCGTGCCGCCCCGCGCTGCGCTCACTGCATCCGGCTGCTGTATAGTTGCGCGGTCGTCCCTACTCCCGAGACCCCGCCCGCATGGATCGTCTGGCCGCAATGGAAACCTTCGTCGCCGTCGTAGAGGCGGGTTCGTTCTCGGCGGCGGCGCGTCGGCTGCAGATTGGACAACCCGCCGTATCGAAGTCGATCGCGCAACTCGAAGACCATCTGAACGCACGCCTCCTGTTGCGCTCGACCCGCGGCCTCACCCCCACCGATGCTGGCCAGCGCTTCTACGAACACGCGTGCCTCGCGATCGAAGAAGCCGATCGCGCGGAATATTCGGTGCGTGAGTCATCGGAGGGACTGGTCGGAAAGCTGCGTGTGGGCGCCGCCGTGACCTTCGCGCGGCTGCACGTCATCCCCGCGCTTGGCGCGTTCCTCGAGCAGCACCCGAGACTCGATGTGGAGATCGTGATGGACGATCGTCCGATCGATCTGCTCGAAGAAGGCGTCGACGTCGCGTTGCGCATGGGCCGACTCGACGACTCCGCGATGACCGCGCGTCGCGTCGCAAGCGGAAAGCGCCTGGTGGTCGGCACGAAGGCGTACTTCGCACGGCATGGCGTGCCGCAAACGCCCGCGGAACTCAGTCAGCATCGGGCGATCGTTCATGCCATGCGCAGCGGTGGAGACGCGTGGGCCTTCGGACACGCGGACGGCACCGAAGTGGCCGTCACGGTCTCGGGCCGCGTTCGGGTGAGCGCGGCCGAAGGAATGCGCGCCGCCGTCCTCGCCGATCTGGGACTGGCCGTGGCCTCCGAATGGATGTTCGCGCCGGAACTCGCGGACGGCTCCGTGCAGGCGGTGCTCACGGACTGGACGCTGCCGGGCGTCGATGTATGGGCGGTCTTTCCTTCCGGGCGGATGGCAACGACGAAGGCGCGTGCTTTCGTCGCCTTCGTCGAAAGCCTGTTCGCGGGACAGACCTAAAACTGGCCTTCAGATTCCGGCCTTGCCGATTGAAGCGCCCCCATCAACGAAAAGCGTCTGCCCGGTGATGAAACCTGCGTCATCGGAAAGCAGGAACGCGATGGCCGCGGCGATCTCTTGCGGCTTGCCGAAGCGCCCCATCGGCACGCCCGACAGATAGCGCTGCTCGCCTTCGCTTCCAGGCGGATTGTTCGCGCGGAACAACTGCGTTTCGGTGGGACCGGGCGCCACCGAATTCACCGTGACGCCTGTCGTTGCAAGTTCCAGCGCCCAGGTGCGGGCGAAGCTCACGAGCGCAGCTTTTGCAGCAGCGTAGGCCGTGCGTTGCGTGATGCCCAGAATGGTGAGGCTGGAGATATTGACGATGCGCCCCCAGCCGCGCTCGCGCATGCCAGGCAAAAACGCCTGCACGGTTTGGACGGCCGGATGAAGATTCACCGAGAAGACTTCGTCGAGCACATCGAGATCGACCGCTTCGACGCGTTGCGGCCGAACCAGCCCGACATTGTTGACGATGCCATCGACACGATGGCGTTGTGCCAACTCGCGCAATGCTACGTTGGTGGCATCGCGATCGCCGAGGTCCAGCGTGATGAGCTTACCAGGAAACGCCGCGTGCGAACGCGCGATGCCGATGACCTGATGCCCCGCCGCGACGAGCCGCTCGCTGAGCGCGAGACCGATGCCTTTGGTCGCGCCCGTTACCAGAAAAGTGCGCTTTGTCATGATGGTCAATTGAGTGAAATAACGTCGGCGAAAAGAAAAACCGCCCGAAGGCGGCGATGACCTGCGCGTTCGCTCACACCTTTGCCTGCGCGCGCTCCAGGACCGGAAACATATCGACCGGATCGGGACGATGCGTGTAATCGGGATTCACTTCCGAATACAGCACGATGCCATCCTGGCCAATCACGTAGCGCGCGGGCATCGACAACGTCCATGACGGATCGGCGTTGAACGCGGGCAGATCGTTTTTCAGGGCCTTGTAGAGATCGACCAGATAATCGGGCAGCGCGAAGCGCAGACCGAACGCGGCACCGACCTCGCCCTTCGCGTCGCTCAACACCGGAAAGCCGAGCTTGTTATCGCGCACGGACTTGCGGCTGTTCACGGGCGTCTGCGGCGAGATGGCCACAACGCTCGCACCGTATCCTTCGATCTGCGGGAGCACGTCGTTGATCGCCTGTAGCTCGATGTTGCAGTACGGGCACCACACGCCACGATAGAACGTGACGACGAGCGGGCCGCGACGCAGCAGCTCCGCCGACGACACGTCGTTGCCGTCCTGATCCTTGAGCGTGAAGCTGGGCGCGCGCTCGCCTGCCTTGATTGCGCGGGTTGCCTGACCGCTTGCGATCAGTTCGGCGGTGGCGCGCTCCATGATCGGGTGAATCTCCGGCGGTGCGTAGTACGGCGCTTTGCCGCCCTTGAAGTCCGCTTTGAATGCGTCGAGTTTGTCCTGCAGTGACATGCCCTTCTCCTGTGTCGGATGATCGAGTGAGGACCTGCGCTCAGGCGCTGGCCGCGACGCTCGTCTGCGGCCTGGTCCACTCGTTGCCCTTCATGAAGGCGTCGTAAGGCGTATGCACGATGTGATTCGTGTAGTTGCTCATCACCTTCGTCGCCACGCCGAGAATCACCTCGAACACGTTGCGGCGCGTGTAGCCGGCGGCGAGGAATGCGTCGATGTCGGCATCGGTAGCAAAACCGCGCTCACGCACCACGACGGTCGTGAAGCGATGCAGCGCTTCGAGCTTCGCATCGGGAAGTTCGGTGCCGGCGCGCAACGCGTCGATCACGGCCGGGTCCATCTTGATCATCTTTGCGAGCGTGCTGTGGCCGGCCATGCAGTAGTGGCAGTCGTTTTCGAAATTCGAGGTCAGATAGACGACCTGCTGTTCGTGCGGCGTCAGCGTGCTTTTCGAAAACAGATCCCAGAGCGCCGAATAGCCGGCCAGCAATTCGGGCGATTCCGCCATGAAAGACTGCAGATTGGGGACGAAGCCGAAGGCTGCTTTCGTGCCTTCGAGCACGGGCTTCGAGTCGGCCGGTGCGGTGTCGATGGTGTAGGCGTTGAAGGTGTTCATCGTTGATTCCTCTGTGGGTTGACGGTGAACACATGATCGGGCGGACGCCGCGCTGCAAGAAGGCAGGCAGCGGTGATAGAACTTATTCCTTCGTGGAATGGCCGGCCACGTTTGCAAGCACCAGCGATACTGTGTTGCCTATAGTCATATTCTTCGCGTGAGCGCGCAGCTCCCCGAAAGATGTTCGCGACGGATTCGGCCAACCTGAGGGAGACCGACGTGATTGATTCTGAACGATGTTCGATGAGTACGTGTCAGGTGCGCTCGCAAGGGCCAAAGTACAACCCATCGGCTTGTCGACACCATCTGACGCGCAATCGACGACGGTACGCAACGCCTGCTCGACGCCTTGCTCGCGTGATCCGACGTGCCGCGCGACTGGCGCAAGTGGATGGCGCCTTCGCCATCGTCGATGTCGGCGGCGGCAACGCCGTTCATACCGCTCGGCTTTCGCCACGAAGGCGGCGTGCTGCGTTATCTCCCCATGGTCACGCAGGAACTGCAACTCGAATGTCTCTTTCCCGCGGACGACGAAACCGAAATGCGCCATCGCGACTGGATAGCCGACGCCATAAGTGCACGCACAAATCAATACGAACAACGCGTCGCTGCCATTCAACCCTTCATTTTATTGCGCCATTCGAACGGCAACGTTTGCGCTCTGCGACGTACTGTCGCGATGCACACCCCATTGCCGTATTCGTTTCTCCTGAATTGGCGAATGAATTATTCTCGCGATAAATTTAGCAGCGAATTTCGCAATCCAAAGTGAAGGAACCACGTGCGCACGAATCTCCCCGTCACTCAACGCGAGTACGAGCTCGACGACGCCACCACCCTGCTTTCCCAAACCGATATTTACGGTAATATTACTTACGCTAACGATGCGTTTATCAAGGCGAGTGGATTTAGCGCCAACGAGTTGCTTTATTCTTCACACAATATCGTTCGGCATCCTGATATGCCGCCGCAAGCGTTTGCGGATATGTGGCAAACGTTGAAAGCAGGATTGTCCTGGACCGCACTGGTAAAAAATCGCCGTAAAGACGGCGATCATTATTGGGTTCGCGCGAATGCCACGCCGATTTATCGCGACGGCAACATCGCGGGCTTTCTTTCCGTGCGCACCAAACCGGCGCGCGAGGAAGTCAATGCTGCGGCCAAACTCTACGTCGACTTTCTCGCCGGCACCGCGCGCGGCCTGCGGTTTCATCAAGGCCTGGTCGTGCGCAAAGGCTGGCTTGCCTGGACCGCGTGGCGACGCACGATGCCGGTGCGTTGGCGCATTCGCGGCGGTGTGTTCGCCGCGTTTCTGTTGACGGCGTCGAGCATTGTGCTGCTCGGCGCGAGTCGCCCGCTGATAGGCGTGAGCGCAGGCATTGCCGTGCTGCTCGCAGCGTGGCTCGAAGCGCAGATCGGCCGGCCGTTGCGTGAAGTGCTTGCGCAGGCGCAGGCTATCGCGGCGGGTCAGGCGGTGGGCGACGCGCGGCTGAATCGCGTGGATGAGATCGGCATGATCGAGCGCGCGATTCATCAGAGCGGCTTGAACTTGCGTTCGCTGGTTGACGACGTGTGCGCGCAGCTCAAGGCGTTGCACGGCGCGAGCGACGACATCGTCAAACGCAACGGCGACATCTCCCAGCGCAGCGAGGAAGCCGCCGCGAGCCTGGAAGAAACCGCCGCGACGATGGAGCAGATCACGGCTACGGTGAGGAACAACGCCGACACCGCCGACCAGGCCGGTAAGCTGGCGAAGGCAACCAGTTCGGCCGCCGGCACGGGCAGCCATACGGTACACGAAGTGGTCGCGACGATGAGCGATATCACCGCGTCGAGCCACAAGATTCGCGAAATCATCGACGTGATCGACGGCATTGCGTTTCAGACTAATATTCTCGCGCTCAATGCCGCCGTTGAAGCGGCGCGTGCGGGCGAGCACGGTCGCGGCTTCGCCGTGGTTGCGGGCGAAGTACGCACGCTCGCGCAGCGCAGCGCCACGGCGGCGCGGCAGATCGCGACGCTCATCAACGACAGCGTGTCGAAAACCAGCGCGGGCAGCGAACTGGTCGGCAAGGCGGGACATGCGATGGGCGATATCGTGAAGCAGGTCACGCGGGTCGTCGACCTGATCCAGGAGATCAGCCTCGCAACGCGCGAGCAAGCCGACGGCATCGGCCAGGTCAACGTAGCGATGACGCAGCTCGACGGCGTGACGCAGAAGAACGCACGCATGGTGCAGGACGCGGCCGCCGAAGCCGAGGCGCTGAGCGCGCGGGCGCAGCGGCTGGAGGATGCGGTGGCGGTGTTCGCGGGGTGAACGGTAAAACCTGCGCCGTTGGGTGCGATGGTGGGTGCATTGGATCGCACGGCACGCTTCCGATCGGCGAAGGTTGGTGCGAGCGGCTTCAGTTACACGGCTCGCCCTCGTTCACTTCGAACTTAGCTGGGTAACCTGCCGCCTCACGCACATCAGCATGAAATCGATGCGACACAACCGCATTTGTCGCAGCGTCGTTGTGTCTCGTGAATACTCAGCTTCAGGCATCGCCCTTAAAGCAGCAGACCGTGCGCTCTGTGTCGCCAGAACTTGCGGGAGAAATCGCTTGAGCGTCGCCACGGCTACCACGTACGTTGCTTCGCGAGAGGCTCTGCCAACAGCTATTCACTCACCGCATTGAGCGTTTGAGCTCCTGCAGCGAGAGGGTCGTCGCATCGACTTCGGCGTGCAGCCACTCGATGAATAGCTGCGTGCTGCGGCTCGGTTCAGCGACAACCGCGTGGTAAGCAGCACCGCAATCCGCCTGCACGGCGAACGGCGCCACCAGCCTGCCGCTGCGCAAATCGGGCAACGCCAGCGCGGGTGAGCTGACCACGACACCCATACCATCCGCAGCAGCTTCGAGTGCAGTCATCGCGTGCGAGAAATGGTGACCCTGTGACTCATCCGGAACGCTAATGCCCGCGAATTCTGCCCACTTGCGCCAGTAAGACACACCCCCATGCACGATCCCCGGTTGTCGTGCAGTATCGGCAGTTCGGCGAGCGACTCGGGTCGCTCCGGGGATACCTTCGCCGCGAGCACGGGCGGCAGTAGAGGGGTGAGCGTGAGCGGCAGTAGCGCGTCGACGTGCAGCGGCCCATAGTCACCGCTACCGAGCACAATCACGACATCGACTTCATCGACCCGCTGACGCACCGCGTCTGCTTCAGCTTCCTGTGTGGTCCACGAGTGACCGAAGCCGAGCATCCAGGAGACGACGTGCACGTCGAGATTCGCATGCTGCATCAGGAAGCGATGCAGGCGCGGCATCAGCCAGCGATTCGAGAACGAAGGCGGGCAGCCAACCGTCAGCGTCTCCTTGTCCTTGAAGCGCGTGAGCAGATCGATCGATTCCCGCATGGTGCGAAAGCTCTCGCTGAGCTTCGGTATCCAGAGGCGCCCCGCCTGGGTCAGCACGAGGCCCTTCCTGGTGCGTTCGAACAGTAGCACGCCGAGATAGGCCTCGAGCGAGTTGACCTGATGCCCAACGGCAGCGGGCGTCACGTGCAACTCCTCAGCCGCCTTGCGGAAGCTCAAATGACGCGCGGCCGATTCGAATGTCTTGAGCGCGTTGAGCGGCGGCAGCGGCGTGGGCATAGCGCAATGGCATCAAATAGGCGACAAGGACGCAGGTGCACGAGAAAAACTCGCGCACGCCGCTAGAAATGCTCGTGTGACATCGCGGAGTCGCGTCGTTAGACTGAAATTCTCGTCAACCCGGATGCGTTACGACCACGATGGACGCCCTCGATTCTTGCACAAAACATCTCGCGCTCAAACGGGAGCTCGTCGCCGCAAACCGCGTTCTGGCGCATCACGGTGTGCTTGACGCGTTCGGTCACGTCAGCGTGCGCCACCCGGATCGCGAAGGCGAATTCCTCATCTCGCGCTCGTGCGCGCCCGAACTCGTCGAAGTCGACGACATCATCACGATGCGCCTGGACGGCTCGATCTCCGAAGGCGAAGGCGCCAAGCCTTACCTCGAAGTGCCAATCCACGCAGAGATCTATCGTGCGCGCCGCGATGTGCGAGCGGTCGTGCACAGCCACGCGCCCTCGGTTATCCCGTTCGGCATTGCTACGCACCCGCTGCGCGCCGTCTACCATATGGCTGGCTTCCTTGCAAAGGGCGCACCCGTGTTCGACATCCGCACGTGCTTCGGCTGCACCGATATGCTCGTGCGCGCTGCGGAACAGGGCGTCGCGCTCGCGCAGGTGCTCGGCGAAGCCCCCGTAGCACTCATGCGCGGTCACGGCTACGTGGCGACAAGCGAGTCGCTGCCGGGCGCTGTCTATCGGGCCATCTATACGGAGCGCAACGCGGTCATCCAGCAGCAAGCCATCGCGCTAGGCGGCCCCGTAACGTACCTCGACGAAGAAGAAGGATTGCTTGCGGACAAAACCAATATGAGCGCGGTGGGCAAACCGTGGGCGCTCTGGCAGCGTTACACAGGCGCTTCCTGATCTCGACGATGCCGCGCTGAACTTCAGCCCAAAGCAAGATTCCGGTTTGAGCCGCAGACGGCCTCGAAGATCACAACGTCCAAGCCGACAATTCCGCCAACTTGTCACACGGGACAACTCCTCAGTACACCTTTCCGATGTATCGCGAACTCCGTCACCCCGCGGTCGCAACGCCGTAAATCGATCACCTGCCAGGGAGAAGCCCTGCAGGCGCCTCAACTCTCGCCAGGAGACAGGCGCTCTCCAACTCGTCGCCGCGGGCATCACCCGCGTGGGTCCGATCACTTGCGCTTGACGCGGATCAGGTCTCCAGCAAAACGCATACACCATACGTAGATTTTCACCCTCAACAAAACACTACATATAGTAAATTCCCATCTCAATACTCAGCCACGACCAATGGGGCTGAAGCACATCGGAAAATGACGCAGCAATGCCGGGGTGGATATGCTCAAAGTAACCAAGCGCGATGGCGCTGTTGTGCCCTACGACCTTCGGAAAATCGAGGCAGCGTGTCTAAAAGCCGCACTCGCCGCCAACCACGCCGCCGCCCCAGCGCTGGCAAAACATGTCGCCACGCTGGTCGACGCGCGATGCCGTGCAGCAAACGTAACGCAGCTCAACATTCCCGCGATCCAGGCGAGTGTGGAAATGACGTTGATGCGGGAATTTCCCGAGGTCGCTCGCGTGTACATTCAGTACCGGCATGACCGCGACAATGTCCGCTCGCAAGGCTCCGAACTTCATGCAAAGCTGATGGGCCTCGTCCACAGTACCGACGAAGATGTCACGACCGAAAACGCCAACAAGGACGCAAACGTATTCCCCGTGATGCGTGATCTGATGGCCGGCATCGTCTCAAAACAGTTCGCCAGTCAGTTCCTGCCGAAAGACATCTTGCAAGCACATAACAGCGGCGACATTCATTATCACGACCTCGATTACTCTCCTTTCCTGCCCTTCACGAACTGTTGTCTGGTCGATCTCAAGGGCATGCTCGCTGATGGGTTCCGCCTAGGCAACGCCAAGATTGAAAGCCCGAGGTCCGTCGGCGTCGCATGCGCCGTAACAGCTCAAATCATCGCCCAGGTGGCGAGCCATCAGTACGGCGGCACCACCATACCGAACATCGATCAGACGCTGGCCCCTTATGTGCAAAAGACCTACGAGAAGAACCTCGAGGTCGCTCGCGCGTACCGGATCCCCGATGCCGAACGCTACGCGCGCGAACGTACCGAGAAGGAGGCCTATGACGGAATCCAGGGTTGCGAATACGAGATCAATACGTTGTTCAGTTCAAACGGTCAGCAGCCGTTCGTCACGTTCTCGTTCGGCATGGGCCGTTCCTGGCAAGAGCGAGCGATCCAGCGCGCGATCCTTGAAGTTCGCATCAAGGGTCTGGGAAAAGAAGGGGTAACGCCAGTGTTCCCGAAGCTGGTCTTCTTTCTCGAAGAGGGCCTCAACCTCAGCCCGGGCGATCCCAACTACGACATCAAGCAGCTTGCACTGGAATGTGCATCGAAGCGGATGTATCCGGACATCATTTCGGCGAAGCTAAACCGTGAGTTGACAGGTTCGAGCGTGCCTGTGTCACCGATGGGTTGTCGCAGTTTCCTGTCGGTGTGGAAAGATGCAAACGGTCATGAAGTGCTCGATGGCCGCAACAATCTCGGCGTGGTAAGTCTGAATTTGCCTCGCGTCGCTCTCGAATCAAACGGGAGTCTTGAAACGTTCTACTCTTTGCTGGACGAAAGGCTCGAGGTATGCCGCCGGGCGTTGATGGTACGCGTTCAGCGACTCGAAGGCGTGAAGGCGAAAGTCGCGCCGATTCTGTATATGGAAGGTGCGTTCGGCGTGCGCCTGAATCCGGAAGACGACATCATGACCTTGTTGCGCGATAGCCGCGCATCGATTTCGCTGGGCTATATCGGATTACATGAAGTGGCCGTTGTGCTTTTCGGCCAGCATCCGTTCGATAGCGCGGAAGCCCAGGAGTTTTTGCGCGATCTTGTTGCCCGGATGGCCGCGACCGCAGCACGATGGAAGACTGAAACCCAGCTCGGATTTTCTCTCTATTCGACGCCGAGCGAATCGCTGTGCAACCGATTCTGCAAGCTCGATCGCGATCGCTTCGGCGACGTCGCCGACGTCACCGATAAGGGCTATTACACGAACTCGTTTCATCTTGACGTCTACCGCAAGGTCAACCCTTTTCAGAAACTTGACTTCGAATCAGGGTATGCAAGTTCGGCGTTAGGTGGCCACATCAGCTATGTCGAACTGCCCAACATGCGACACAACCTGAAAGCGCTCGAACGCATCTGGGATTACGCCTGTCAGCATGTCCCCTACTTCGGCACCAATACGCCAGTCGATTCATGCGGGCTGTGTGGTTTTATGGGTGAAGCATCGGCTACCGCCGACGGTTTTACCTGCCCTCACTGCGGCAACCATGACGGTGCGTCGCTGTCCGTAACCCGACGCGTCTGTGGCTACCTGGGTAGCCCGAACGCACGGCCATTTAACGCCGGCAAGCAAAAGGAAGTGATGCGTCGAGTGAAACACCTCGCCGATAGCCATCACGGTCAGGCTCAATGAACTGGGCGCACGGTTGCGCAACTGACCGCATCTGAGATGAACTACGACCGCTACTACACACACGACGTCGTGAACGGAGAAGGGCTTCGGGTCACGCTTTTCGTCACTGGATGCGCTCACGCATGTGAGGGGTGCTATAACCGCTCGACATGGAACCGCCAATCCGGACGGCCTTTCACGTCCGACGTGCAGGAGGCGCTTCTCGCCTCCTGCGTAGCTCACGACGGCCTGAGTCTAACGGGTGGCGACCCACTCTTTCCGAGGAACCGGGATAGCATCCTCGCGCTTTGCCGCGCTTTCAAATACCGTTACCCGGACAAAGATATCTGGATGTGGACAGGCTATCTATTCGAGGAAGTACAAGGCCTTGCCGTCATGGACTTCGTCGATGTCCTGATTGACGGTAAATTTCAGGCCGACAATCCGACCGTAAAGCCATGGAGAGGCTCTGACAACCAGCGCCTGGTTCGCGTGACCGAAGATCGCCGTATTGCTGCAGACCGCTGTTGACTGCATTGGCCGATCGACGCTCATCCTTTAATCGGCGGACAGTTCGGAAAGCTCGTCGAGAAACGCGACGGCAAAACTGCCCGTCCCGCGCGCCGGCGCTGCGCGCTCGGCCGCGACCGCGTAGATCGCGTGCGCCGCAACCGCCGCGCGTAACGCCGTGGGCGCGTGAGCCAGCAACGCCGCGCAGAGCGCGCCCAGCGCACATCCGGCGCCGGTCACCTGCGTGAGTCGCGCATCGCCTCCTTCGATCGCGAGCACCTGATCGCCGTCCGTCACGTAGTCCACATCACCGCTCACCGCGACCACGGCGCCCGACTCGCGGGCAAGGCGCTGCACGTACGGAATTGCGTCGACGGACCGCGCGGTCGTATCGACGCCCTTTGCATCTGCATGGCCGCCGGCGAGCGCAATCAGTTCGCTCGCATTGCCGCGAATGATGCCCGGCCGAAACCTGAGTAAATCTCTCAGCAGCGAATCGTACTCAAGACTTCCCGCACCGAATGCGACTGGGTCGAAGACCCACGGAGTCGCAGCCGAGTGTGCGGATCGCGCGGCCGCTTCGAGTGTCTCGGGACCGCTGCTCATCAGCGCGGCCCCGTTGATCCACAGTGCGCCCGCGCCCGCTGCGAATCGCGTTGGCCAGTCCATCGCCGCGCCGATCGCCGGTGCTGCGCCGACCGCGAGCAATACGTTCGCACTGAGATTCGCGGCGATGTAGTTTGTCAGCCCGTAGACAAACGGCCGCCCCTGTTTGAGCGCGGCGAGATCGGCGCGCACCGTTGCGTCTTTCCATGAAACAGTCTGCATGACATCGCTCCCCTCGATTCCGGGCGCATCCTGCGCTTGCGCGCGCCCGCATAGATCCTGGCACATCCTTGCTGATCGCCCCCCGCCCGCCAGCGCCAACATCGGAGCGCGCAACGTTCCGGTAGCGACTGCGTGGCGCATACGAAGCGCGAGAACGGATGGGTATAGTGGTCGCGTTTCGCCCCTGCAAGCCGAAGCGAATATCCCGCAACAACGTTCATTGAACCACTCATCGTATCGAATGAATTGAGCTACCGTCCACAAGGATCACTCATGAGCCAAATCGAATTCAAGTCAGAGGAAAAAGGCGCACAACGCGACGAGCGCGAGGTCAGTACGAACTCGACGTCATACCGGGCGCTGCTACAAAAACCAACCGTCTGGTTATCCGGCAATCCCGTCGACCGGGCCGACGTTGCGACTGTAGCGATCCTCGGCTATAACTGACCGATACGTCAGGCAGGATGTCGGCCATGAACAAACGGTCGTAGTTGCCGCCGAGATTGTCGTCAATCTCAACGTTTGGATCACCCATCTGCTGCGTTAAAAGATGTTTGAACATCCCAGGAACCTGAGTTCGGAGTTGGAGTGCTACTTACCCTTGAGCCGTTATGGCGAGATCACGATGGCATGCTGAAATTTCAATTTTCCGTCCAAGCCTCTGGTTTCGCGGCAAAAGTTAATTTCTACGGCGATCTGGAAACTCTTGAAGCCTTCGGTTGCTCCCTGTGCAGGTTTCCCCAGTCCCCCAAAGACGAAGTTACCTTTGAAAGCGGCTCGATAGCACTACGCGCATTTGTTTTCGATGGGGTTGGCCATTCGGCACTCGAGATTGAATGCCAGAGAAGTGGTACGCGTCTCGTAAGCGCGCACTCGCGGTTCGCAGTCGAATTGGAACCTGCAACGATCAATCGGTTTGGTTCCGAACTCGTAAGTTGGGCATCGTCAGATGCCGAAGAGGCTTTTGTATTCACCGCCGAACAGCGATGACGATGGTCCGCTATTGCTGGGATCGAAGGACGGCATCGGGTCGACAAACGCCCTCGCCTCCTCAGCGACGGCTAACGAGAAGTCTTTCTGCTGAGCGCCCGCCCCGAGCCGCCCTTTCGAAATTGAACGATATTGAGCGCTCAGCGTTCGACGTTCAACACAAGGACGGGCACGAAAGAACGTTATTGATGTGCGCGATAACTACCTCGCAAGCGACGCACGACGCGCGGCCGTCTCCCAACCCTGAAAACATCAGAAAGACCGCGTAATCAAGCGTAAACGCCTTCCAGGCGCCATCGGTACAATTGCGATCGCAGCAATCTGCACCTGGCGCGCACCCGGCCGGACACGCGATGTGTCGTTCGCGTTGATCGTCGGCAAGAAGATGCGGCCAGCCGTCTCAGCCCATTTGAGGTACCTAGTGACCGCGGCAGTCGTTTTCGTGCGTCGACAATCGCCGGATTGGCAAAGCCTTTCCCGGGATTATCGCCAGGGCCTGGCCATCGATCCTTCCCGTTACGTTCCGGACCATCCTGTGCCGGGCTTCCCCGATCGGCTGGTGTCGTTGATCGGCGAATGGAACCGGCGTTTCTCCATCGACTTCTTTACCTTCCGGCATGCAGTCGCGATGCTTTCGCGCCGCAATATCTCGGCGATCCCCGATGCCAGAATGCTGACGCTCGACCAGCTTTCGATTGTCGCGCAGTGTGCTTCGGTGGAGAGTGGCTACGTCTATTTCCATGACGACGACGACTTCTTCGCGCCGCATCTGCCGGAGGTCATCCGCGCGGCAAAGACGGATGCCGACAGCATCGTGACACCGTTGTTCCGCCTCGGCAGCGAGCGCCATTCCACTTTCGTCACTGGCGACATTACGCCGGATTTCCAGTGGGGTGAGCGTAAGCCGCATGATTTCCGCTATCAGACCAACAACTACGGTATCGCGGCCCGTCGCTGTACGACGGTCGAGGAACTGAGTGCGCTGAAAGACCATGTGCTCGCATCGCATTACGCCGACGAGCGCGGCTTTCGCGACGAGGTTCTGCCTTCGGTGATCAGTGCAACGGTCAAGACTCCTGCGTCGGCGTCAATGCTGCACGTCTTCCGCGGACGAAGCAGCAGCCATCGGGCAGCGTTCGACGCGTTTCTCGCGAGTTGCAGCCATGCGGCGGCGGATCTGCCATCGACCTATAACTGGCTGTCCGAGCCCCTTGGCAAGATCCATCGCCTCGTCGAGCATGTGTACCGCGGCGATGGGTACGCTGCCATTCACGATCTGCTCGGCGAAGATCAGGCAGAGCCCTCGGCTGGAGCGCTTGCTGGTGGCGCGAGAAGAGAAACGGTTCGGGCACAGGGTTCCATCGTTGCGCGGATTTTCAGCGCCGTGCCGAACTGGCGTCGACGCGGCTGATAGCGTCAGGGAAAAACTGTTTAGCGGACTCGGTGGCTTTTGACTGACTCGCGCCGTTCCCCGCAACAGATTCCAACGGCTACTCAGTCTCGATCCCGGAAGCTCGTCAATAGCGGCGACGCGCTTGCCATTCGCTATTCGTTATCCGCGACCCAGCATCAGATTCAGGTTCTGAACAGCCGCGCCCGATGCGCCCTTGCCGAGATTATCGAAAACCGCGGCTAGCAGTACCTGCCCGTGCTCCACGTTCTGGAAAACGCACAGGTTCATATCGTTCGTTCCATTCAGCACCTGCGGATCCAGATGCTTTAACGCGCCGGATTCCTGCAGTGGCAAGACGCGTACATGAGCCGCATCGGCATAGTGGCGCGTGAGGCAGGCGTGCAACGTCGCGCCATCCGCGCCGGATGCAAGCAGGCGCGACACCAGCGGCACCGTTAGCACGATGCCCTGCCGGAACGCGCCATATGCGGGAACAAAAACAGGACGCTGCGCGAGCCCGGCATGTCGCTCGATCTCCGGCGTGTGCTTGTGCGCAAGCTCCAGACCATAGATCTGATACGACGGCGCGTTGGCCGCGCCCGGCCCTTCATGTTCGTCCACGCCAGCACGCCCGCGTCCCGTGTAGCCGGAAACCGCATGAATACTGATCGGGTAACTGTCCGGTATGAGCCCGGCTGCGATCAAGGGATGCAGCAAGCCGATTGCGCCCGTCGGATAGCAGCCGGGATTCGTCACCCTGCGCGCGTTCGCGATGCGCTCCGCCTGCCCCGGCGTCATTTCCGGAAAACCGTAAACCCAATCCGGATGGGTCCGATGCGCCGAGCTGGCGTCGATCACTCGCACGTCAGGATTCACGATGGCGTCTACGGCCTCGCGCGCGACGGCATCCGGCAAACAGAGCATGGCGATATCGCAGGCGTTGATCGCTTCCGCGCGACGCTTCGGATCTTTGCGCTCGGCGGCCGCGAGCGTGAACACGCGGATATCGGTGCGATCGCGCAGCCGTTCGTGGATTTGCAGCCCAGTGGTGCCCTGGTCGCCGTCGATGAAAACTACGGGAGAACGCATACGGGGATCGCTCCGCTGATTGTGAGTGCTAACAGGTAGAAGAAGCCCTATGTTGCGCGGAAGGTTAGAATAGGGAAAGTTGAATTTCGTGACTTCTACATTCAGTTTTTCTGAATCTGGTCGATATCATGCGAGAGATCAGTCTGGACCGTTTGCGCACCCTGGTTGCAGTCACCGACCGGGGTTCCTTCGCCGATGCGGCGCGCGCATTGCACCTCGCGCCGCCCACGGTCAGCCTTCACATCGCCGAACTCGAAGAACGCGTCGGGGCGCCGCTGCTACTACGCAGGCGCGGCCATGTGGGGCCGACGTCGATCGGCGATGTGCTGGTGGAGCGCGCGCGCCGGCTGCTCGCCGACGCGGAGCAGGCGTTGGACGATATTCAGCGGCAGGTCGAAGGGCTCGAAGGACGCGCGCGTCTCGGCGCATCCACGGGCGTGATCGCGCATCTACTGCCTCAGGCGCTGGAGACGCTGCGCGAGCATCACCCCGCCATCGACATTCAGATTGCCGTGCTGACGTCGCAAGAGACGCTGTCGCGGCTGGTGGAGGGGACACTGGATATCGGGCTGGTCGCGCTCCCTCAGCCCGCGGTGGCCGGGCTCGTCATCAAGCCCTGGCGCCGCGATCCCGTGATGGCCTTCGTGCCGGCCCATTGGCCATGTCCGGCGCGTGTGACGCCTGATTGGCTCGCGGCCCAGCCGCTCATTCTCAATGACGCGACCACGCGTCTCTCGCGCTTGACGACGGAGTGGTTCGCGGCCGGGGGGCACCACCCTGCGCCGCGCATCGAGCTTAACTACAACGATGCGATCAAGAGTCTGGTAGCGGCGGGTTACGGCGCAGCGCTGTTGCCCCATGAAGCCACGACGCCGCTACCCGACAAGCGCATCGTCATGCGTCCGCTACGCCCTGCGTTGTGGCGACGGCTCGGTATTGCGTATCGTGCCGGGTACGTTGAGCCGTCCACGCAACATGTACTTGATGTGTTGTGGGCTTTGCGACTGGCGTAGTCGATCCCAAACCTCCGTTTCACGGTCCGACTATTTCCTGCAACGCCGCTCAGCGACGCTATGCGAATGCATTCGCCCCCGTCAGTTGCGCGGACAGTTGCCAGAGGCGTGCGGCCTGCTCAGGATCGATTGCGTAGGGGCGCACGCCGCCTTCCTCGTTGCCCGTCGTGATCGGCGCGACGTCACAGTCCTCGCAGTACACACCGCCGAGGCCGTCGAGTCGTGGCGACGTCGCTGCCCATACCTGGGTCGCGGCGCCTTGCTCGGCGGTTTTGAACGTCGGATCAATCGGCGCACCGCGCTCATCCACCCAGCCTAGCGCCATCATTTCTTCACGCGCCAGATGACGCTGCAGCGGCGTCACGATCTTTCCCGGATGCAGCGAGAACGCACGCACGCCATGCGGCGCGCCGAGTCCATCCAGGTGAGCCGCGAACAGCGCATTGGCGGTCTTCGACTGCCCGTACGCGAGCCATTTGTCGTACGCGCCGGTGAACTGCACGTCGTCCCAACGAATCGGCGACAGACGATGACCGAGCGACGACACCGCGATCACGCGCGCCCCTTCTGCGCGCGTGAGCACGGGCCACAGCCCGTTGATGAGCGCGTAGTGTCCGAGATGATTGATCGCGAACTGGGCTTCCCAGCCCGGGCCGATGCGCGTCTCGGGACAGGCCATGACACCCGCGCTGTTGATCACGATGCGCACGGCGCGACGCGCATCGACAAAGTGCCTGGCAAATGCACGCACACTCGCGAGGTCCGCGAGATCGAGCTCGGCGATCTCGACACCGTCGATCTCTCGCGTCGCGTGGCGAGCGACGTCAGGCTGCCGTGCGCCAACGACCACTTGAGCGCCGGCCGCGGCCAACGCGCGCGTTGTTTCGAGCCCCAGGCCCGAGTGCCCGCCAGTCACGATCGCGGTCGCGCCAGTCAAATCGATACCGGCGAGCACATCGCGCGCCGTCGAAGTCGCACCGAAACCGGAGGAAACGGGAATCTGCTGGTTCATGATCTGCACGCTCACATAGATGACGCGCACCGGAATCGGCGGGCCGTCACGTCGTATTGTCGACAAGCAGATTCAGACAGAGAATGCCTTAAACTCCGGAATATCATCGAGATCGTCCAAGGTTCTCCAATGGATCCGTTGTCCGACATGTTGTCGCTGCTGGAAACGCGCAGTTCGTATTTCACCGGCCTGCGCGCGGGCGGCGATTGGGCGGTCGACATCCCGCCGCCCGACGGCATCAAGTTCAACGCGGTGGTCGACGGCAGTTGCTGGCTCGCGGTCGAGGATGCCGGCCCGCCGATACGACTGGAGGCGGGCGACTGCTTCCTGCTCGCCGCACCGCGCCGGTTTGTGCTGGCGAGCGATCTGGCGGTGCCGCCGGTCGCGGCCGCCGATGTCTATCGCGAGATGGAGAATGGCATCGCCCGTTATGGCGCGCCGGAGAATTGCTTTCTCGTGGGCGGCCGGTTCACGTTCGAGGACAGCGCGCAACTGCTGCTCGGCAGCCTGCCGCCCGTCGTCGTCGTGAGCGGTCGCTCCGAACCGGCGACCGTACTGCGTTGGGCGTTGCAGCGTCTTGCTCACGAATTCGGCGCGCCGTCGCTCGGCGCATCGCTGATGGTGCGCCACCTCGCGCACATGATGCTCGTGCAGATTCTGCGGGTGCATGCCGAGACGCACGCGCATGGCGAGACGGGCTGGCTCGCCGCGCTCGCGGACTCGCGCATCGCGACGGGAATCACGGCGATTCATGCGGACCCGGCGCGGCGCTGGACGGTCGAGGATCTCGCGGCCCGTTGCCATGTTTCGCGCTCAACCTTCGCGGCCCGCTTCAAGCAACGGATGGGCTTCGGCCCACTCGAATACGCGCATCGCTGGCGCATGCAGCTCGCGATGCGCGCGCTGCGGCAATCGGATGTGACGGTATCGAAGGTCGCACAATCGCTCGGCTACGATTCCGATAGTGCGTTCAGCCATTCATTCAAACGGCTCGTCGGCCACTCTCCGCGAGAATTTCGAGCCGCATGCACGCTAGCTGGCGCATGAATCGACTCAAGCGGCGTCGAGGCGGTCGTCTTCGAGCGCGGCACCGGGATGCGTCTGTCGAAAGCGCGCATCGGATAGAGGCCTTCTCTGCCACTTAAATCGCAACCTCAATACAACAACGGACGCGATTTTCACGCAACCAAAAAACTGGCGGAAAGCAGATGGAGTCGAACCATCCCGGGAACGGCTGACGTCCCCAACCGGGTTTGAAGCCCGGCCGCACCACCCGATGCGATTGCCTTCCTGTGACCACTCAACCTGCCAATGTCGTCGACCTTCGACCGCATATTTCACAGCCATTCATGCATACGGCTATCGGGTCTCAACACATGCAGTTCGCGCTGGAAACGAGTATATCCAACGCGATCGAAGAACTCCAGAATCTGAATCGCGCGCTTTCTCCCAAGGCCCGACGCATCGCGAAACGCGGCTGCGCCCACGCCCTGCTCCTGGGCGAGCTTCTCCACCAGACGCGCAAGCTCATGCACCACATCCTGATCGTAAAACAGATCACGCACGATCTGATAAAGCCTGCCCAGTCGTGACAATTTACGCAACATCGCCCGCACCTTTTCTTCGGATTCCTGCACTTCTTTCGCCAGATCGCGCACCCACGGCGGATCGTAGCGTCCTAGCGCGATCAGCGGCATGAGCCGCGCGGCCAACGCTTCCTCCTGCGCATCCAGCGTCACCGCATGCGAAGGCAGATGCAGCCACGGCCCGCTGCGCGCGATACGTCCTTCGTCGACGAGCGCATCCACCGCCGCGCGCCAGACCGTATCGCTGACCAGGGGCGCCGCCATGCGACGCAAACGCGACGCGTCCGGCCCCTGTTCGTCGGGCGAGCGCGCATGAAAATCGCCCAGCACTTCGACGATGCGCGCCGCGAGACGCGTCCAGTGATCGCGCGCGAGCACGACCGCTTCCTCGGTGCGCCCTTGCGCCGCGATCGTCACGGCATCCACGGGCAACGCGAGCGTATCGGCGGCCTGTCCGGTCAACTGCGTGAGCGTCGCGAGCGCGAGACCGCGCGGCGCTTCGGCGATCAGCGCATCGATGCGTCCTTCGTCGAGCCACACGCGCAGCGCATCGAGCCACGCGCGACGCTCCGGCGTGCGTCTGCGCCGCGACGGACCGAACGGATCGAGCACGCGCCCGCCGCCCACCGTGCGGCTCGCCTGCGCATTGCGCACGATGAAACGGTCGCCCGGCAGCGCATGCAGCGGCGCGTCGAATACGAGTTGCACGCGCGCCGTTTCGCCCGCGCCCAGCGCATCGCCGTCGAGCAGCGCGACATTGGCGACGCGATGCGTCGTCCCCAGATGCACGTGCAGCGGCGACCAGTGCGTGAGCGTGATGCCCGCGTCGGCGAGCAGATGCAGTTCGACGTCGAGACGCGTCGCCATTTGCGCAAGCCGCGCGTCGACGATCCAGTCGCCACGCGCGATCTGCGCCTTGTCGATGCCCGCGAGATTGAGCGCGCAACGCTCGCCCGCACGTCCGGTTTCGGCGGCGCGGTTTTGCGCGTGGATGCTGCGCACGCGCACCGTTTCGCCGGCGGGCGCGAGCAGCATGGCGTCGCCGGTCTGCACGCGTCCCGCGAACACCGTGCCGGTCACCACCGTGCCTTGTCCCGTCAACGTGAACACGCGATCGACGGCCAGCCGGAACAGACCGTCGTCGCGGCGCGCCTGCCACGCGGTCGCACGCTCACGCAGAAACGCGTCGAGTTGCGCGACGCCCGCGTCATCCTGTTGCGTCGCGTTCGTTTCGAAGCACGGCGCGCCCGCCAATACGCCCGGCGCGAGCCACGCGTCGATTTCCGCGCGCACTTGCGCAAGCCGCGCGGCATCCACGCGATCGGTCTTCGTCAGCGCGATCGCACCGTGCGTGACGCCCAGCAATTGCAGAATCGCCAGATGCTCGCGCGTTTGCGGCATCACGCCGTCGTCGGCGGCAATCACGAGCAGGGCGAAGTCGATACCGCACGCGCCCGCCGCCATCGTATGCACGAGTTCTTCGTGGCCCGGCACGTCGATGAAACCGAGCACGTCGCCGTTCGCGAGCGGCGTGTACGCATAGCCGAGTTCGATGGAAATGCCGCGCGCCTTCTCTTCCTTGAGGCGGTCCGTGTCGACGCCGGTCAGCGCGCGTACGAGCGTGGTCTTGCCGTGATCGATATGCCCTGCCGTACCGACGATCACAGGCGCAACTCCGCGAATTGCGCGATGAAGGCCGCTTCGTCCGCGCCTTCGACGCAGCGCAGATCGAGACGCAAGGCGTCGTCGGCAATGCGGCCGATCACGGGACGCGGCAGCGCGCGCAACGCACGCTCCAGTTTGAGCAACGCACGCCCGCTGCCGCCCTTGCCCGCGTGGCGGATCGCGAAGCCGCTGCTCGGCAGCAGATCGACGGGCAAGGCGCCGCTGCCGATCTGGCTGAACATCGGCTCGATATTGGCCGTGTAGCCTTCGCCGAGCGCGCGCTGCAGCGCGGGCAGCGCACGCGTGGCGGCGTCGTGCATCTCTTGCGCGGGACGCGTGAGCAGACGCAGCGTGGTGAGCCGTTCGCGCAGCAGTTCGGGCGCGCGATAGAGCCGCAGCACAGGTTCGAGCGCGGCGAGCGTGAGCTTGCCCACGCGCAGCGCGCGCTTGAGCGGATGCTTCTTGATCTTCGCGATGAGTTCCTTGCGCCCGACGATCAAACCGGCCTGCGGGCCGCCGAGCAATTTGTCGCCGCTGAAGGTCACGAGATCCGCGCCCGCTTCCACGGTTTCGCGCACCGTGGGTTCGGCGGGCAGGCCCCATTGCGTGAGATCCGCGAGCGTGCCGCTGCCGAGATCGACCGCCACGGGCAAACCATGCTGACGCGCGAGCGGCGCGAGTTCGTCGAGTTCGACGGTCTTCGTGAAGCCGCTGATCGCGTAGTTGCTGCAATGAACTTTCATCAGCAGCGCGGTGCGTTCGCTGATCGCAGCCTCGTAGTCTTTCAGATGCGTGCGATTGGTCGTGCCGACTTCGCGCAGACGCGTGCCCGCGCGGCCCATGATGTCGGGAATGCGAAACGCGCCGCCAATCTCCACGAGTTCGCCGCGCGAGACGATCACATCCTTGCGCGCGGCCAGCGCCGAGAGCGACAGCAGCACCGCCGCCGCATTGTTGTTGACGACGGTCGCCGCCTCCGCGCCCGTGAGTTCGCAGATGAGTTCATCGATCAGATCGTCGCGATCGCCGCGCTTGCCGGTCGCCAGATCGAATTCCAGATTCGCGGGCTGCGTGAGCGCCTGCACGACGGCGCGCACCGCTTCGTCGGGCAGCAAGGCGCGGCCCAGATTCGTGTGGAGCACGGTGCCGGTGAGATTGAACACGGCGCGCAGCGCGCTTTGCGCGCGCGCCTGCAAGGTGGTCGAAGCGGCGTCGATCACGCGGGCGATGGAAAACGGCGCGGCGTCGGCGCTGGCGTTCGCGTCGGGCTTCAACGTGCCCGCCTGCGCCTCGCGCCGCCAGCCGTCGAGGGTTGCGCGTATCGCCGCGAGCACCTGCGTGCGCCCGTATTCGGCGATCAGCGGTTGTGCCTCTTCAGACGCGATCACGCGTTCCACCGCGGGCATCTGCGCGAGCATCGCGTTGAGCGCGCGCGCATCGCTTGCGCCGGACTCGCCGGACGAAGCCCCGTGTTGCAGTTCCGTTTCGCTCATGGGCGGCGTGGGCGTCATTGCTCGGCAGGCGCTTCGGGATACAGCAGCGGATTCGCGCTCGCGCGCCGGTAACCGGCCTCGCCCATCAGCAGATCGAGCGTGAGGCTGGCGAGATCGTCGGCGAGCGGTTCGAAGTCGAGGTCTTTGTCCTGATAGCCGATCTTGCGGTACGTATGGCATTCGTCGCACGATTCGGCCTTCACGGCGTCATTGCCGCCTTCGATGCCGTGATACGCGATGCCCTTGGTCGAATCGCAATTCGTGCACTTCACGCGCACCACGTGATGCTCGGTGGCGCACAGGCTGCATTGCGTGAAGCGATAACCCTGCAACGCGCCGCCCACGCGCACGATGCTCGCGACCGGCGGCGTGCCGCACACGGGACACACGCCCGGCGCATCGACATACGGCACGTCGCGCGCGTTCAGGCGACTCGCGAGATCGGTCCAGACCACTTGCAGCGCGGCCATGATGAACGGCGCGGTGGCCGGCGACACTTCGGCGTGACGCTGTGCGAGCAGTGCGTCGGCTTGCGCGTCGAGCTGCGCGTCGCTCATCGCGCGCAGGCTGTCGAGCACGTTCGCGAGCGCGGGCGTGACCGCGCCCGCCGCTTCCACGCGGTCGGCGAGACGGCGCAGCACTTCGCGCCATTGCGGATCGCGTTCGCCGCCGAGCGCGGGCAGGATCGGCATCGAATGGCGTTGCGCGTGATCGATGGCCTCGCGCTCGGGCATGCGTGCATCGAAATGATCGAGCGCCTGCTGCTGCGCGTCGACGAGCGCCGCCATCAAACGCATATAGCCGCCGATGGGATTGCGGTCCGCGAGCTTGCGCAGCCGCGCCGCGCGTTCCTTGAACAGCGTGGCGCGTTCGGGCAGCCGAATGCGCGGAATCGCGGAAGGATCTTGTGTCTGAATCTGCTCAGGGTCGAGAATGCGTTGCGTCACGGCGAGTCTTCTCCCACACCTACTCCGACAAACAAAAAGCCGCCGCGCCTTCGCAGGCGGGCGGCTTGCCGGCAGCGCGCGCCCCGCGCCATGCGCGGGCGCACGCGCGCCTTATTTGATGCTCTCGCGGAACCAGCGCGGATGATGCTTGCGCGCCCAGCCCCACGTCACATAACCGCGCGTCATGGCGCCGATCGAACCCTTGACCCACAGCGCCGCATAGATATGCACGACGATGGAGACGATCAGCACGAAGGCCGCGGCCGCATGCACGACGGAGGCCACGCGGATCACCGTGATCGGGAAATAGAACGAGAAATAGCGACGCCAGATCACGATGCCGCTCACGAGCAGCAGCACGAGGCAAACCACCAGCGTGAAGAATAACAGCTTCTGTCCCGCATTGTATTTGCCGATTTCCGGCAGCTTGTCCTCGCGGTTGTTGAGCACGTCGTCCATCTGTTTGAGCCATTGCACGTCGGCCTTGTCCAGATAGTTGTGATGCCAGAAACGCAGCGCGAGAATCATGAACGACACGAACATCACGAGGCCGATGAACGGATGCAGAATGCGCGTCCACTGACCGCCGCCGAACAGCGCGGAGAGCCAGAACATCGCCGGATGAAACATCGCGAGACCGGAGAGCGCGAGCAGCACGAACGTGATCGCCGTGATCCAGTGATTGCTGCGCTCGTTGGCCGTGTAACGCTGGATCAGACGCGGTTCAGAATCGTTCATCGTTGCGCTCCTCGGGAGGTTCGCCGCGGGACTCGCGAATGCGCCGCGCTTCGTCCACGGCGGCCTGTTCGTCTTCGGCATGCGTTTCGTTCGGGCCGATGCGCGTGTAGTGGAAGAAACCCGCCAGCGCCGCGACCGCGATACCCGCGAGCGCGAGCGGCTTGGCGAGGCCCTTCCACACACGCACGAGCGGACTGATGCGCGGATGGTCCGGCAGACCGTGATAGAGCGACGGTTTGTCGGCGTGATGCAGCACGTACATCACGTGCGTGCCGCTCACGCCCGGCGGATCGTACAGCCCCGCGTTCTCGAAGCCGCGCTCCTTGAGGTCTTCGATGCGCTCGGCCGCGTGCACTTTCATGTCCTCTTTGGTGCCGAACACAATCGCGCCCGTCGGGCAGGTCTTCACGCAGGCGGGCTCCTGGCCCACGGCCACGCGGTCGGAACAGAGCGTGCATTTATACACGCGATGTTCCGTCTTCGAGAGCCGCGGAATATTGAACGGACAACCCGTGATGCAATAGCCGCAACCGATGCAGTTTTCCTCGTGAAAATCGACGATGCCGTTCGTGTACTGCACGATCGCGCCCGGCGAAGGACACGCCTTCAGACAACCCGGATCCTCGCAATGCATGCAGCCGTCCTTGCGGATCAGCCATTCGAGGTTGCCGTCCGGGTTCTCGTATTCCGTGTAACGCATCACGGTCCACGAGTGCTCGGTGAGATCGCGCGGATTGTCGTACACGCCGGTATTGATGCCGACTTCGTCGCGCAGGTCGTTCCATTCCATGCACGCCGTCTGACACGCCTTGCAACCGATGCATTTGGTGACGTCGATGAGCTTCGCGACCGTGCCCGTGACGGGCTCGCGCACGCCCGGCGGCGGCGTGGTGGTGGCCGAGAGGCGTTTGACGTCGAGTGACTGTAGTGCCATGTTCCCCCCTTAGGCCTTTTCCACTTTCACGAGGAAGGACTTGAACTCGGGCGTCTGCGAATTGCCGTCGCCGACGGGCGGCGTGAGCGTATTCGTCAGATAGCCGGGTTTCGTCAGTCCCGTGAAGCCCCAGTGCAGCGGCACGCCCACGGTGTGCACCTTCTTGCCGTCGATCATGAGCGCCTTGATGCGCTTGGTGACCACGGCCACCGCGATCAGATAGCCGCGGTTGCTCGACACCTTGACGCGTCCGCCTTCGACCACGCCCACTTCCTTCGCCAGCTCCTCGCCGATCTCGACGAATTGCTGCGGCTGGATGATGGCGTTCAGCCGTGCGTGCTTGGTCCAGAAGTGGAAGTGCTCGGTGAGGCGATACGTGGTCGCGACATGCGGGAAGTTCTGCGCGGTGCCGAACGTCTTGCGGTCGTCCGGGAACACGCGCGCCGCCGGATTGCTGGTGGCCTGCGCATTGTTGGGATGGAACGGGTTGTAGCCGAGCGGATTCTCGAAGGGCTCGTAATGCTCGGGGAACGGTCCTTCGTTCATGCCGTCGCGCGCGAAGAAACGCGCCACGCCCTCGGGGTTCATGATGAACGGACCCATGCCGAGATCGGGCGCTTCATCGACCTTGTAGTCGGGCACGTCCGCGCCCGTCCACGCCGCGCCGTTCCAGCCGATCAGCTTGCGGGTCGGATCGAACGGCTTGCCCGCCGTATCGCACGAGGCGCGGTTGTACAGAATGCGCCGGTTCACGGGCCACGCCCACGCCCAGTTGAGCGTCTGACCGATGCCGGTCGGGTCCGAGTTGTCGCGCCGGCCCATCTGGTTGCCCGCCTGGGTCCACGCGCCGCAGAAGATCCAGCAGCCGCTCGCGGTCGTGCCGTCGTCCTTCAGTTGCGCGAAGCCGGCAAGCTGCTCGCCCTTCTTCACGAGCACCTTGGTCGGGTCCTTCGGGTCGGTCTGATCGGCGAGCGCCTTGCCGTTGTATTCCTTCGCCAGTTCCTCGGGCGTAGGACTCGCGGGATCGGAATACGGCCAGCTCAGCTTGACGATCGGATCGGGCAGCTTGCCGCCATCCTTCTGATACGCCGCGCGAATGCGCAGGAACAGACCCGACATGATCTCCAGATCGCTCCGCGCCTCGAACGGCGGCTCCGCGCCCTTCCAGTGCCATTGCAGCACGCGGCTCGAACTCACGAGCGAGCCGTTTTCTTCCGCGAAGCAGGTCGTGGGCAGACGGAACACCTCGGTCTGGATCGACGACGTGTCGACATCGTTGAAGTCGCCGTACTTCTTCCAGAACTCGGACGTTTCGGTCGCGAGCGGATCCATGATGACGAGCCACTTGAGCTTGCCGAGCGCGGACAGCGTCTTGGCCTTGTCGGGCGCCGACGCGATCACGTTGAAGCCCTGGCAGATATAGCCGTTGACCTTGCCCTGATTCATCAGCTCGATGGTCTGCAGCAGATCGTAGGGCTTGTCGAGCTTGGGCAGCCAGTCGTAGCCCCAGTTGTTTTCCTGGGTCGCGTTGTCGCCCCACCACGCCTTCATGAAGCTCACGAAGAACGCACCGTAGTGCTGCCAGTAGCTCAGCTGATTGGGCCGCATGGGCTGCGAGGCGCGCTTCTTGATGTAGCCGTCGTAGTCCTGCTCGGCCTCGCTCGGCAGTGTCATGTAGCCGGGCAGCAGGTTCGACATCAGCCCGAGGTCGGTGAGACCCTGGATGTTCGAATGCCCGCGCAGCGCGTTCATGCCGCCGCCCGCGATGCCGATGTTGCCCAACAGCAGTTGCACCATCGCGCCGGTGCGGATCATCTGCGCGCCGATCGAATGATGGGTCCAGCCGAGCGCGTAGAGAATCGTCCCGGCGCGGCCCGGCACGGCCGTGCTCGCCAGCATTTCGCACACCTTCAGGAATTTATCCTTCGGCGTGCCGCAGACCTTCTCCACCATCTCGGGCGTATAGCGCGAGTAATGCTGTTTGAGCAGCTGATACACGCAGCGCGGATTCTGCAAGGTGTCGTCGGTTTTCACGAAACCGTCGTCTCCGATTTCGTAGTTCCACGACGTCTTGTCCGGATATGCGTGCTTCGCCGGATCGTAGCCCGAGTAGATGCCGTCGTTGAACGCGTAATCGTCGCGCACGATGAACGAGAAGTCCGTGTAGTTCTTCACGTACTCGTGCTGGATCCTGTCGTTCGTGAGCAGCCAGTTGATGACGGCGCCAAGGAACGCGATGTCCGTGCCGGTGCGAATCGGCGCGTAATAGTCCGCGACCGATGCCGTGCGCGTGAAGCGCGGATCCACCACGATGAGCCGCGCCTTGCGGTGCGCCTTCGCCTCCGTGACCCACTTGAAGCCGCACGGGTGCGCCTCGGCCGCATTGCCGCCCATCACCAGAATCACGTCCGCATTGCGAATGTCGACCCAATGGTTCGTCATCGCACCACGGCCAAACGTCGGGGCAAGACCTGCCACCGTCGGGCCGTGTCAGACACGCGCCTGGTTGTCGAATGCCAGCAGGCCCATCGAGCGGGCCACTTTATGCGTGAGATAACCGACTTCGTTGCTGCCCGCCGACGCGGCCAGCATGCCGGTGGTCAGCCAGCGGTTGACGGTCTTGCCGTCCGCCGTTTTCTCGATGAAGTTCGCGTCGCGATCCTCCTTGAGCAGCTTCGCGATGCGGTCGAGCGCCTCGTCCCACGAGATGCGTTTCCACTCGTTCGATCCCGCCGCGCGGTATTCCGGATACTTGAGCCGGTTCGGGCTGTGGATGAAGTCGATCAGGCTCGCGCCCTTCGGGCAGAGCGTGCCGCGGTTGACCGGATGATCGGGATCGCCCTCGATGTGGATGATGCTCGCGGTGGCGTTTTTCGCGCCGTCGCCGAGACCGTACATGAGGATGCCGCAGCCTACCGAGCAGTACGGGCAGGTATTGCGGGTTTCAGTAGTGCGCGCCAGTTTGTATTGTCGGACTTCGGCAAGCGCGTCGGCGGGCGCGAAGCCCATCAACGCGAGGCTGGATCCCGCCAGCGACGTAGCCGTGACCTTGAGGAACTGACGCCGGGACATCTGCAACATGATTGCGTCCTCGGCTTTCTGGTTGTGGGTCGTTTCAGTATAAGACGTTTTGGGCGCCGGATCGCGGGAGATGCACCGCGCGCGCAGGTGCGGCGCACCCGGGCATCCAGCTTGCTATATTCGTGTGACGAGCGCGTGGTGGCGGCCGCGCCGGCGCTGGCCCGAGGGGTGTGCGAGGCGCGCTGCCGAGTCCGGATCCGCGCCACGCCGGCGGCATCGGTTGCGCGCGCCGCGACCGGCCGGACGATGCCACCGCCGCAGCCTGCCGCAAGTCCGTCACCTGTTTTCACGCCGAACCGCGAGACGTCGATCATGGCAACTATTTCCTCCGAGCGGCTCGAATCGGCCGCACGCAAAGAAGCGTCGTGGGCCGTGGGCGCCTGCCGCCAGTTCATCGCCGACCGCTGCCCGTCGCTCGCCGCCAGCATCGCCTTCTATTCCGCGTTTTCGCTCGCGCCCACGCTGGTCATGGTGATCGCCGTGGCGGGCTGGTTCTTCGGCGCGGATGCGGCGCGCGGCCAGCTGTTCCGCGAAGTCCACAACGTGCTCGGCAACGACGCCGCCGCCGCCATCACCACCATCGTGCAGAACGCCCATCGCGCGGGCGACGCAGGCGGCGTGGCCGCCCTGATCTCGCTGGCGATGCTGGCGATCGGCGCTTCCGCAACGTTTTCGTCGCTCAATTCCGCACTCAATATAGTGTGGCCGCTGGAAGGGCCGCGCGCCTCGTCGGTCATCGCGCTCGTGCGTGTGCGGCTGATCTCGTTCGGCCTCGTGCTGGGCGTGGCGTTTCTTCTGATCGTTTCGCTCGTGCTCGACGCGGGTATCACCTTCGTCGGCCAGTGGCTGATGGGCGAGTCGACTTATTTGATCATCGGCAATGTCGTGCAACTGGTGGTCGGGCTGCTGGTGCTCGCGGTCGCGTTCGCGGGATTGCTGCGCTTTCTGCCCGATGCGCCCGTGCTCTGGCGCGATGCGCTGGTCGGCGGCCTCGTCGCGGCGGTGCTCTTTTCGGTCGGCAAGAAGTTGTTCGCGCTCTACCTGGCGCACGCGGGCATGGCGACGGCGTTCGGCGCCGCCGGTTCGCTGGCCGTGCTGCTGATGTGGCTGTATTTCTCGGCGGCGGTGCTGCTGCTCGGCGCGGAATTTTCCGCCGCGCGCGGCCGTCTGCACGATCCGCGCGGCGCGTGGGGCATGCTCGAAGAAACGCCGCCGGGCAGCCGCGCCAAGCTCGCTTCGGTGCTGGCCGCATCCACCATCGCGCCGATGCGCGAAGCCGCGGCGGGCTTGCAGACGGCGCGCGCCGTGGCGGCGGGAAGTGTGGACGGCGCGGTTGGTGCAGTGGTTCCGGCTAACGTCGGCAGC
>NZ_JAAGPN010000325.1:0-7787 GCF_017104805.1 Paraburkholderia sp. Ac-20347
AGGCCAACGCGCACGCCGCCACCGACGAAGACCGCAAGCGCCCCGGCAGCGACCGCGCTCACGCCTGGCAAACGCGCGGCGGCCCCGCGCCGCGCCGCCTGCACATCGGCTCGCGCGAAGTGCTCGTCTACGGCATGCCGGTGCATGGCTGGCAGGACCTCTATCACACGGCGCTCACCATGCGCTGGCCCACCTTCTTCGCCTCGCTCGCCGCGCTGTTCGTGGTCGCCAACGCGTTCTTCGCGTGCCTCTACCAGCTCGGCACCGCGCCCATCGCGAATCAGTATCCGCACGGTTTCGCGGGCGCGTTCTTCTTCAGCGTCGAAACGCTCGCGACGGTCGGTTACGGCGACATGCATCCGCAAACCGTCTACGCGCACATCGTCGCCACCTTCGAGATCTTCGTGGGCATGTCGAGCATCGCGCTCGCCACGGGCATCGTGTTCGCGCGCTTCTCGCGTCCGCGCGCGAAGATCCTGTTCGCGCGCCAGGTGGTCGTGCATCCGATCGAGGGCCGCCTGACGCTGATGGTGCGCGCCGCCAACGCGCGTCAGAACGTGATCGCCGAAGCCAGCGCGAAGCTGCGCCTCGTGCGCATCGAAACCTCGTCGGACGGCTATACCGCGCGACGCATCTACGACCTCAAGCTCGTGCGCGATCAGCATCCGCTCTTCACGCTCGGCTGGAACCTGATGCACGTGATCGACGAAACCAGCCCGCTGCACGGCGCGACGCCCGAGTCGCTCGCGCTGCAGGCCGCCACGCTGCACGTGGTGATCGAAGGCTCGGACGAGTCGACCGCGCAGACCATGCAGGCGCGCTACATCTGGCCGGACGGCCAGGTGCGGTTCGGCCATCGTTACGTCGATCTGATGAGCGAAGTCGGCGGCGTGAGCCGGATGGACTACACGCACTTTCACGACGTCGAGCCCTTCGATCAGACCCGGCCTTACGGTCCGCGCGTGATCTGAATCAAAACCCGCGCGCGGCCACGCCCCGCGCGCCGCACGCGCGACGAAAGAGAATTTCCCTCTAAAGCTCGCCATTGCGAGCAGGCTTTGGCGCATTCAACGGATGCGCCCGCAGAGTTAGCAAAAAACTTCCGCTATTGACGCGAAAAAATGGAGTCTTCAGCGAGCGCACAGAAAGACGCATAGACGCAGCGCTCGCCACACAAGAACGGAGACTTCCCCCATGACCGCGCGTCCCGCGTTTGGCGATCAGCCTGCTTCGCCTCCCCTCGCCGATTACCAGCTCACCGACAACCTCACCGCCACGCGCGGCCGCATCTTCCTGACCGGCACGCAGGCGCTGATCCGCCTCGCGCTGATGCAGCGTGCGCTCGACCGCGCGCACGGCCTGAACACGGCGGGCTTCATCAGCGGCTATCGCGGCTCGCCGCTCGGCATGGTCGACCAGCAGGCGTGGAAGGCGAAAAAACTGCTCGAAGCCGCCGACGTGCGCTTCCTGCCCGCCATCAACGAGGAACTAGGCGGCACGGCCGTGCTCGGCACGCAGCGCGTGGAAGCCGACCCCGAACGCACCGTCGAAGGCGTGTTCGCGATGTGGTACGGCAAGGGCCCGGGCGTCGATCGCGCCGGCGACGCGCTCAAGCACGGCAACGCCTACGGCTCGTCGCCGCACGGCGGCGTGCTGGTGGTGGCGGGCGACGATCACGGCTGCGTGTCGTCGTCGATGCCGCATCAGAGCGACTTCGCGATGATGGCGTGGCACATGCCCGTGGTGAATCCGTCGAATGTCGCGGACATGCTCGAATTCGGCCTCTACGGCTGGGCGCTCTCGCGCTACTCGGGCGCGTGGGTCGGCTACAAGGCGATTTCGGAAACCGTGGAATCGGGCTCGACCGTCGATCTCGACGCGCTCAAGACCGACTGGCAAGCGCCCGAATTGGCCAACGCGGATTTCGCCGCGCCGCCCGGCGGCCTGCACAACCGCTGGCCCGATCTGCCGAGTCTCGCGATCGAGCAGCGTCTCGCGGCCAAGCTCGACGCCGTGCGCCACTTCGCGCGCGCGAACAGCATCGACAAATGGATCGCGCCGAGCCCGCACGCGAACGTGGGCATCGTCACCTGCGGCAAGGCGCATCTCGACCTGATGGAAGCGCTGCGCCGGCTCGATCTCACCGTCGCCGATCTCGAACAGGCGGGCGTGCGCATCTACAAGGTGGGGCTCTCGTTTCCGCTGGAGATGTCGCGCCTCGACGCCTTCGTCTCCGGTCTCACCGACGTGCTCGTGATCGAGGAAAAAGGCCCGGTGATCGAGCAGCAGATCAAGGACCATCTCTACAACCGGAAAGACAGCGGGAAGGACGGCGCGCGCCCGGCCGTGATCGGCAAGCATGCGGAAGACGGCACGCTGCTGCTCTCCGAACTCGGCGAGTTGCGCCCGTCGCGCATCCTGCCGGTGTTCGCCGCGTGGCTCGCGAAGCACAAGCCGCTGCTCGATCGCCGCGAGCGCGTGGTCGATCTGGTGGCGCCGCAAATCCTCTCGAATGTCGCCGATGCCGTGAAGCGCACGCCCTATTTCTGCTCGGGCTGCCCGCACAACACCTCGACGAAAGTGCCCGAAGGTTCGATCGCGCAGGCGGGTATCGGCTGTCACTTCATGGCGTCGTGGATGGAGCGCGACACCACGGGCCTGATCCAGATGGGCGGCGAAGGCGTCGATTGGGCCGCGCATTCGATGTTCACGAAGACGCGCCACGTGTTCCAGAATCTCGGCGACGGCACCTACTTTCATTCAGGCATCCTTGCGATTCGCCAGGCCGTGGCCGCGAAGGCCAACATCACCTACAAGATCCTCTACAACGACGCCGTGGCGATGACGGGCGGCCAGCCCGTGGACGGCAGTATTTCCGTGCCGCAGATCGCGCGCCAGGTGGAAGCCGAAGGCGTCTCGCGCTTCGTGGTCGTGAGCGACGAACCCGAGAAATACGACGGACATCACGGCCAGTTTCCGAAGGGCACGACGTTTCATCATCGCAGCGAGCTCGACGCCGTGCAGCGCGAACTGCGCGAAACGCCGGGCGTGACCGTGCTGATCTACGACCAGACCTGCGCCGCCGAAAAGCGCCGCCGCCGCAAGAAAGGCGAGTTCCCCGATCCGGACAAGCGTCTGTTCATCAACGAAGCCGTCTGCGAAGGCTGCGGCGATTGCGGCGTGCAATCGAACTGCCTCTCGGTCGAACCGGTGGAAACCGAACTGGGCCGCAAGCGCCGTATCGATCAGTCGTCGTGCAACAAGGACTATTCGTGCGTGAACGGATTTTGCCCGAGCTTCGTCACGATCGAAGGCGGCAAGCTCAAGAAGGCCGCGGGCGCCGCGTTCGATCCGCAGGCGCTGGCCGCGCGCGTGAGTGCGTTGCCGATGCCGTCGACGCATCTCGACAACGCGCCCTACGACATTCTCGTGACCGGCGTGGGCGGCACGGGCGTGGTGACGGTGGGCGCGCTCATCAGCATGGCCGCGCATCTGGAAGGCAAGAGCGCGTCGGTGCTCGATTTCATGGGCTTCGCGCAGAAGGGCGGCTCGGTGCTGTCGTTCGTGCGTTTCGCCGCCACCGACGCGCTGCTCAACCAGGTGCGCATCGACACGCAGCAGGCCGATCTGCTGCTCGCGTGCGACATGGTGGTGGGCGCGGGCGCCGACGCGCTGCAAACGGTGCGCCACGACCGCACGCGCATCGTCGTGAACACGCACGAGATTCCGAACGCGTCGTTCGTGCAGAACCCCGACGCGAATCTGCACGCCGACGCACTGCTCGCGAAGATGCGTCACGCGGCGACGAACGGCGCGACGCCCGCGCAGGATCCGCTGTCGACCTGCGATGCCCAGGCGCTCGCGCAACGCTATCTCGGCGACACGATTGGCGCGAACATTCTGATGCTCGGTTTCGCGTGGCAGCTCGGCCTCGTGCCCGTGTCGCTCGCGGCGCTCACGCGCGCGATCGAGTTGAACAACGTGGCCGTGCAGGCGAATCTGTTCGCGCTTTCGATCGGCCGTCTCGCCGCCGCCGATCCGGCCGCGCTCGAAGCGCTCGACCTTCGCCGCGCGAATGCAGCAAGCGAAGCGGCGCTTTCCGCGCGCAAGCTCACGCAAACGCTCGACGAACTGATCGCCGATCGCGAAGCGCGTCTGCTCGCCTATGGCGGCGCGGGCTACGCGAAGCGCTATCGCGCGCTGACCGACGCCGCGCGTCTCGCCGACAAGTCAGCGGATCAGGCGCTCGCGCGCGCGGTCGCGGCCACGTTCTACACGTTGCTCGCAGTGAAGGACGAATACGAAGTCGCGCGCCTGCATGCCGATCCGGCGTTCCGCGCCGCGCTCGAAGCGCAGTTCGAAGGCCAGGCGGGCAGCGACTTCACGGTGAAGTTCAACCTCGCGCCGCCGCTGATCGCACGCGAAAAACACGGCCAGCCGCCGCGCAAGATGCAGTTCGGCCAATGGCTCTGGCGCGCGCTCGCGCTGCTCGCGAAGGGACGCGGCGTGCGCGGCACGTGGTTCGATCCGTTCGGCCACACGCTTGAACGCCGCATAGAACGCGCGCTCGCCGACGATTACGAGGCCACGCTGCGCGGCGCGCTGATTCAACACGCGCACACGACGACGGACAGCGCCGCCGACCTCGCGAAGTTCGCGAGTCTGCATCAGCGCGTGCGCGGCTACGGCCACGTGAAGCTCGCGAACCTCGCGGCGGTCAAGCGCGGCGAGCGCGAACTCGCGGCGCGTCTGGGTATCGACGTGAAGACGAGCGCGGCCGTGAGCGATGCGCTCGCCTCGTTCAAGGGCGCGGGCGCGCTGCGCGGCATTCCGGTGGTCGTGGCGAAATAAGCCCTGTTTTCAGGGGTTAAATCACGCAATGCGAACGGCGCGGGCTCATCATGGCTCGCGCCGTTTTCCATTGCGCTTCGATCGACTTGAGCGAAGCGCTCACACTCACGTTCAGGCCAGTTCTTCCGCCATCCAGTCGACGTCGCCGCACAGCACGCACAGGCGGTCGCCGACCTGCACGGCCATCGAGAGCGTCACGCACGGCAGCGCCTCGTTGATCGACAGATACGGCGACGTCACATGCACGCGTCCCGGCGAGACCAGCGCCGCGCGGAAATACGGCCGGCGCAGCCAGTTCGCGCCCTGCGCGTCGTCGAGCGGCAGGAAGCGCGCGCCCTGCTCCGCGCGGTCCACGCGCAGCACGACGTTGCGCCCGGCCTGACGCCCGCTCGCATCGAGCAGGAAGCAGCGCGCCGCGTGATCGAGCGCGAGAAAATTCCAGCACACCTCTTCGAGCGACTCGCCCGCGCCCAGCCGCTCCGCCGCGCGCTCGAACGCGCGCACATAGGGCGCGAGACGGCTCGTGGTGCCGCGCTCGCGCGCCTCGGTCTGCTCGCGGTAACGCTCGGTCGCTTCTGCGATCACGGTCTGCGCGTGCGTGGCGTCGGTCAAGCCCGGCGCCGGACGCGCGAAGAAAAAGCCCTGCACGAAGTCGGCGTTGCAGGCGAGCGCGATCTGCGCTTCGTGCTCCGTCTCCACGCCCTCGATCAGCACGAGCTTGCCCGCCTCGTGCAACAGCGAGACCAGCGCGGGCAGCGTCGCGGCCATGTCGGCGCGGTGCGCGGCGTGCATCAGCATGATGCGGTCGAGCTTCACGATGTCGGGATTCAGTTGCCACACGCGGCCGATATCGACATGACCGGCGCCGAAGTCGTCAAGCGCGATCAGGAAGCCGCGTTCGCGGAACTCGGCCACGGCGTGCGCGAGCGCGTCGAGATCGGTGGCCTCGGCTTCGAGCACTTCGAGCACCACGCGCCGTGGCGGCAACCCGAGCCGCCGCAGATTCGCGAGCAGCGCCGCCGCGTGATACGGCTCGATCAGCGTGCCCGGATGCACGTTGAGAAACAGCCACTCGCGCTCGGCGCCGAGCAGCGAGAAGTTCTCCAGATGCAGCCCCTGGGCGAGCCGGTCGACCTGCAGCGCCTCGCCGACGCGCGCGGCCGCGCCGAACACGTCGAGCGGCGAGACGGGCCGGTCGAGCGCGTCGTGCGCGCGCAGAAGCCCTTCGTAGCCGATCGCACGCATGTGCGACAGGCTGAACACCGGTTGAAACACGCTGGTGAGCGCAAGCTCGCCATGTTGCGCGCTATAGCGCTGCAGCCCCGACGAAACGCTCAGGGTGAACCCGAGCGGCGCCGCGGCCATCTTGTCCTGCTGCTCTGTGATCATGCCTTCCTCTTCGCGCAAGTTGATCGCCACGGGCGTGCGTACCGGCGGCCGATGCGTTGCGTCGTTGGCAGGCGATAAAGCAAGGTCCGTGCGCACGCTGCGACCCGCCCTGCATCGAAGCCTGCACCGCGCACCGTGCGCGTGCGCGCGCGGCGGGCATGATGCGTCCCTGCACGCACCAGAATCGTGCATGCGCCCTCGCCGCCGTGCTCGCCGCCGCGCTCGCCCTACAAGTCCCTTGCACGCTTCGCGGCGTGCGCAGCCGCGCTCGGGCTACACTTACCGCCAACCGCCGCCTGCCTCGTCAGGCATGCTCCGCATCGTTCGCCGCTACCCCGCGGCACGTTCCGCATTCAACGGATGATTGGGGGCCGCACCGCGCGCCCTCGCATCCCTGCTCGTCTCGCCGCTCATCGATGGAAACCATTTTCACCGTTCTCATTCTGCTCCTCGCCGTGGCCCTTTCGGGGATCATCGTGCGGCTGCTGCCCATCAAACTGCCCTTGCCGCTGCTGCAGATCGCCATCGGCGCGCTGCTCACGTTCCCGCGCATCAATCCGCACGTGACGTTCGATCCCGACGTCTTCATGGCGCTGTTCATTCCGCCGCTGCTGTTCGCGGACGGCTGGCGCATGCCCAAGCGCGAGTTCTTCATGCAGCGCCGCGCGATCCTGCTGCTCGCGCTCGGCCTCGTGCTGCTGACCGTGGTGGCCGTCGGCTATTTCGTGCACTGGCTCGTGCCGCAGATCTCGCTGCCCGTGGCCTTCGCGCTCGCCGCCGTGCTCTCGCCGACCGACGCCGTCGCGCTCTCGGCGATCGCCGGCAAGGACAAGATTCCCGCGCAGCTCATGCACATCCTCGAAGGCGAAGCGCTGATGAACGACGCCTCGGGCCTCGTCGCGCTCAAGTTCGCGGTGGCGGCGGCGCTCACGGGCGTGTTCTCGCTGCGCCAGGCCACGCTGAGCTTCTTTCTGATCGCGGCGGGCGGGCTCGCCGTGGGCGCGGCGATCGGCTGGTTCTTCAGCTTCATGTCGTCGCGCTTCCTGAACGTCGATGCCGAAGGCGACCCCGCGCCGGGCGTCGTCATGACCTTGCTGATTCCGTTCGCGGCCTACCTGTTCGCGGAACATCTCGAAGTCTCGGGCGTGCTCGCCGCCGTGGCCGCCGGGATGATGATGAATTACACGAGCGTCGCGCACATGGGTCCGGTGTCGGCGCGCGTGCGTGCGACCAGCACGTGGTCGATGATCGAGTTCGTGTTCAACGGCATGGTGTTCACGCTGCTCGGCCTGCAATTTCCCGGCATTCTCGGCAAGGCGCTGCTCGACGCGCATCACACGAGCAACGTGCAGATGCTGCGTCTGCTCGGCTATATCGGCGCGGTGCTGATCGCGCTCTACGCGATGCGCTTCGGCTGGGTCTGGCTGCTGCGCTGGGTGGCGAGCCGCGGCGCGGCGCGTCACGGCGTGGCCAATGCGGTGCCGGGGCTGCGCACCGTCGCCATCACCACGGTCGCGGGCGTGCGCGGCGCGGTGACACTCGCGGGC
>NZ_JAAGPN010000326.1:0-7580 GCF_017104805.1 Paraburkholderia sp. Ac-20347
CACAAGGGCGCACGCTCTTTCCCACCACGACGCTCTGCCGATCTGCCGTCGACATGGTCGCGTGCCCCGGCGGCAAGCCGCAGGAGGTCGTCGTGAATCTGCGGGGTTGCATGGGGATCGGCGACCGCAAGGCGAGCTTCCCGTGGAGCGCCGTGCGCGTGAATCCGCAGCCGAAGACGCCCGCCATCACGCTCGCGCTCACGCCCGCGCAGCTGCAGCTGACCGACCGGCCCAAGTCGGGCGGCGCGCAGCCCGGCGTCGGCGAGGCCGGCCCGACGCGTCTGCCGCTCATCGACGCGACCGTCGAACGCGCCAACGGCGCCAAGGTGGGCCGCGTGGTCGACGTGCTGCTCGACGGCGGCGCGGACCCGCTCGCGGTCGTGCTCGATGTGAGCGGAACGCTGGAGAAACGTCATACGATCGCCGCCGACTGGTCGGCGCTGCACTTCGTCACGAAGAACAACGCGCTCGAAGCCCAGATCGAGATGAGCGATCAGCAGGTCGACGCTTCGCCGCCGTATGCGAACGACCAGCCGGTGCGCGCCGTCAGCCCGAATCCGGCCACCGGCGCCGCCCCGGCAGCTTCCGCGCGCGGTGCCCAATGATCGGTAAGACCACGCAATTCACACCCAGTCTGCGCAGCGTGCGTGCGCTCGACTGGCTCAATTTCTTCGTCGCGAACGTGCAGACGGGCTTCGGGCCGTTCATCGCTTCGTATCTGGCTTCGCACAAGTGGACGCAGGGCGAAATCGGCCTCGCGCTGTCGGTCGGCACGATCAGTGCGATGGTGAGCCAGGTGCCGGGCGGCGCAGCCGTCGACGCCTTGAAGAACAAGAAGGCCGCCGCTGCCTGGGCGATCATCGCGATCATCGCCTCGGCCGTGCTGCTGGCGTCGAGCCCGACCGTGATCCCGGTGATGGCCGCCGAAGTGTTCCACGGCTTCGCGAGCTGCATGCTGGTGCCGGCGATGGCCGCGCTCGCGCTCGCGCTGGTCGGCCGTCAGAATCTCGGCGACCGGCTGGGGCGCAACGCGCGCTGGGCGTCCATCGGCAGCGCCGTGGCCGCCGGGCTGATGGGGCTGTGCGGCGAGTACATCTCGCCGCGCGCCGTGTTCTGGCTGACGGCCGCGCTTGCGCTGCCGGCGCTCGTCGCACTCGCGATGATCGAATACGACAAGCACGCGCACGCACCCAAGCCGCTCAAGGCGAACAAGGCCGATGCCGCGCCCGCCGGCGAAGAGCGCGAGACCATTCTCGATCTGCTGCGTGACAAACGCATGCTCACGTTCGCGGCCTGCGTCGTGCTGTTCCACCTCTCGAACGCGGCGATGCTGAACCTCGCGGCGGGCGAAGTGACGGCCGGCATGGGCGACAACGTGCAGCTCGTGATTGCGGCGTGCATCATCGTGCCGCAGGCGATTGTCGCGATGATGTCGCCGTGGGTCGGGCGCACCTCGCAGCTCTGGGGCCGCCGGCCGGTGCTGATCCTCGGTTTCAGCGCCCTGCCCGTGCGCGCGCTGCTGTTCGCGGCCGTGGGCAACCCGTACTTCCTCGTGCCGGTGCAGATGCTCGACGGCCTGTCGGCCGCCGTGTTCGGCGTGATGCTGCCGCTGATCGCCGCCGACGTGGCGGGCGGCAAGGGCCGTTACAACCTCTGTATCGGCTTGTTCGGGCTCTCGGCGGGGATCGGCGCGACGCTCTCGACGGCGCTCGCGGGCTTTATCGCCGATCACTTCGGCAATACCGTCAGCTTCCTTGGCCTCGCGGCCGCGGGCGCGCTGGCCGTGCTGCTGGTGTGGCTCGTGATGCCCGAAACGCGCGAAACGATCGACGAGGAGCCCGTGCGCGACGCGCCCGCGTAACGCGCGGCCGCAATCGTCAGACGTAAGGCGCGGCGCTGGTCGGACGCGCGCTTCGCGTGAAGCCTGAAGCGTGAAGACAAACAAGCCCCCGTCGCAGTCATGCGGCGGGGGCTTGTTACATGAGCGACGCTTTTACGGCGATATCGATGCGTTAACGTCCGCAATCAGCGCGACTCGACACGACGCGCATAAAAGGTATGAGCGAAAGGGATAAACGAGACAAGACAGGCCGGACGAACCGGCCTGTCTCTTGAGGAAAACCATGTAGCACGCATGATGCGGGTGCGACTCATCGGCGGCCATGATTGCCGATTAGCCGCTCATTAACCACTCATCAGCCGCTAATCAGTCTTCAATCGGCCGCCGCCCTCGCCGCCGCGTCTTGCTCCGGGCCGCAGCCCGGCCACCGCTCACGCGGCGAGCGCCTCGTCGAGACGCGCGGCCACGACGCCGTTCGGGAACGCATCGAGCTTGCTCGCGAGGATCATCGCGTCGGCATTGGCCGGACGATGACGGCGATTCGGGCTCGGACGGAACACCGCGTCGCCGCGGCGGATCTTCTCGCCGGTCAACGCGCACACCGCACTGCGCCGCGCGGTGCAGACGCGCCACAACTGGTCGGAGTAACGCCCATAGGTTGCGTCGCTCCAGCATACGGTGATGCTGTCCGGATCATGACGCCGGATCAAGGTGATGCCCTGCGCATCCCACGACCGCACCGTGGCGCGACGCCGATTGGCCGCTTCCGATGCGCTGCGTGTGATGGGTACCGGTTTGCAGTTTCTGAAGCCCATTGGCTCGACGTCCGGACTTACGGGTTCCGAAGCGGCCGTCAGAAGATCAATGGTTTGTTGCCATGCGCTGCCGGTATCTAATTTCGTCATAATGCACCTCGTGCACGTGGAAACGATTCAAATATGCCGGTCGAATAAGCACTCTGCCACGTCCGGATTATAGCGTGCGATTTCCGCTCTCCACAGAAAAAACTGAATTTTCACACGATAATTCTCAATTATGAAATTCGAGACGTCGAATTTTCAAGTCAGACTATCTGCTGGCAATGGTGGTTTCTTTACATTCGGAACTTTTTTCGTAGATTTGTTGATTTTTAACATTGTCAACAGGAAAAAGTAACCGCTCTATCTGAGCAATGCGGAAAGGTTGCACCAATTAGCAAGACTATTAAGACATTCAAAGCATTCACCGCACACCTGCCGCAACGCCTTATCCAGCGGCCCTGAGCGGGCAGCAGACGGGATCCGGGCGAGTCGCCGTCACATGCGCGCATACGCATGAGATCGTTGTTCGATCAATGAAACGCATGGGCGTCTTAAGCCTTATGCGCAGTGGGATTACGCAAGCGGAACGCGTCCGCGAGGTGCCGTGAATTGTCGCACGCACGCTCCCGAACCTTACAGATCTGAATTGCGAGACACGCCTCTATTTCAGGACGTATTAATCGAATATCAATTTGTCTTTAGCCGTTTTGTCATGCGGAATTGCAAGGCCATTGCAGCGGGATTGCAACGGGATTGCGCCGCGATTCCAAGGCGATTGCACCAATTGCGCGCCGCGCGCGTCATCCAATAGACACAACGATTCCCCGCACGGATAACAACAATTCAAATGGCGGCTAATAGCGGATGAAAGGCGGATAGTGTGAATGACATCCGCCGCCGCGCTCGCGCATCGCGGGCGGCGCGGATTCGGGTGAGCGAAAACGCGCGAGCGGAAACGGACTTAAGCGCGCCCCTGATCGAGCCAGGTCGCAGACTGGCGACGCAGCATCGTGCCGAAATCGTCGAGCCAGCCGATCGAGAGACGCCAGCTCTGCCAGTAGAGTTCGACGTCGAGCGCGCGCCCCGGTGTGAGCTCAACGAGTTCGCCGCGTTCGAGGTGCGGCGCGATCATGCGTTCGGGACACATGCCCCAGCCGAGCCCGCTCACGCAGCAGCGCAGAAAGCCCGCAACGTGCGGAATCCAGTGCAGCGGCGCGTCCACCTGCGCGCGCGTGATGCGGCGCACGAAGCGCTTTTGCAGTTGATCCTTGGGATTGAACTCGACGCAGGGCGCGCGGCGCAGCGACTCGCGCCCCACGCCGTCGGCGAAATAGCGCGCGAAGAATTCGGGCGAGCACACCGCGAGATAGCGCATGCGCCCGAGACGCGTCGAGCGGCAGCCCTGCACCGGCTCGGCCTGGGTGGTGACGGCGCCCTGCACGCTGCCGTCGCGCATGCGCTGCGCCGTGTGGTCCTGATCGTCGATCACGAGATCGAGCAGAATGCCGCGCTCCACGCAGAAGGCCGCGACGGCGTCGATGAACCACGTGCCCACGCTGTCGTCGTTGACGGCCACGCGCAAGGTGGGCCGCGCCGTGTCGATCGCGCCCGCGACCGTGGGCATGCCGCCGCCCAGTTCCGCTTCGAGCAACTGCACGCGCTCGGTGTGGCGGCACAGCAGCGCGCCCGCAGCCGTCGCCACGCAGGGCTGACCGCGCTTCACCAGCACCGCGCCCACGCGCTCTTCCAGCAGCTTCACGCGCTGCGAGACCGCCGAAGGCGTGACGTTCAGCGCGCCGGCCGCGCGGTCGAACGAACCATGCCGCACCACGGCGGCGAGCGCATCGAGCAGCGCGTAGTCGAGCATTAGCGTTCCTTAATCGGGATTAACAAAAACAGCTTTGCTTAAGACGATTCCGGCCGCAGACTAACGCCACTCTCAGCTTCTGTCCACGCCGCGACGCCCGGAACGCGCGATTCATCGCTCCGCGCCCGCCGTCCCGGCCGCCTCGTTTCCGACCATCATGAACTGGCTCGCTTTTTCTCACGGCGCGGCGCTGTGCGCTTCGCTCATCGTCACCATTGGCGCGCAGAACGCTTTCGTGCTGCGCCAGGGCATCCTGCGCTCGCACGTCGGCAAGATCGTGATTCTGTGCGCGCTGTCCGATTTCATTCTGATCGGCGCGGGCGTGGGCGGTGCGTCCGCGCTCGTCGAGCGCTATCCGACCTTCGTGCATCTCGTGCTCTATGCGGGGCTCGCGTGGCTCGTCTGGTTCGGCATCGGCGCGCTGCGGCGCGCGGTCAAGCCCACGCATGCCGTGCTCGACGCCGCGACGCAGGCCAACGCGCCCGAGCAGCGCGCGCTGCCCATCATGCTGATGACGCTCGCGTTCACGTGGCTCAATCCGCATGTCTATCTCGACACGTTTTTGCTGATTGGCACGGCGGGCGCGCGCGAGCCGCAAGGCGCGCGGCTCGCCTTCGCGATCGGCGCGATGTGCGTGAGCGCGGTGTGGTTCGTCGGACTCGGTTATGGCGCGCGGGCGATGGCGCCGTTATTCCGCCGCGCGAGCGCGTGGCGCGTGCTCGACGGCGCGATCGGTTCGATGGTGTTGCTGATCGCGTTCGCTCAATTGCGTTGAGCGCGGCTCAAGGCGCGACTTCTAGCGCGCCTTCCCCTCGCCATGCCGTATCGCGAGCAATCCGTCGACGAGTTCCGGCGACAGATAATGCGGGCCGTCGAACACATACACGCGATAGCCGCGATACGCCTCCAGTTGCGGCGCCAGCTCGGCCGCCGTGGCCGCGCGGAATCCCCCACCCTGCTTCGGCCTGAACGCCTCCGCGATGATGCGCACGCGCTTCTTGCCCAGATGCGCCGCGAGCGCATCGGCGTATTCGCGCGCCGCCGCCGGACCGCGCGCATACACGCCGCAACCGTCCTGCAACAGCACGCCGACATCGCGCGGCAACCAGCCGTCGAGCCATTTCGCGAACGCCTCGCCGCCGATATTGCTGGTGTCGTACACACTGATCCAGAGCGGCTTCGGCAAGCGTTCGAGCAGCGGACCCATGCGCGCGGCGTCGGCCCAGGTAGGATCGGCTTCCACCGGAAAGTACCAGCCGGTGATATGCACGGGCGGGCGCACCTTCGCGAGCCGCAGCGATCGCTCGACCAGTTCCTCCATGTTCGCGCGCGCTTTCTTCTCGTCCGCGAAACCCGCGAGGCCGACGATCACGCCGCGCGCCCACGGTTCATTCGAGATGCGCACCCAGTCGGGCACGCGCGGCGCGGGCAACCCCGCGCCCGCCATATAGGCCACGTCGTCGACGGCGATCCACTGCACCAGCAGTTCGTTGACGCCGAGTTTGTCCCAGTTGCCGTGCAGATCGAGATGATCGTTGTCGGGCTGCCAGACGACGCCTTGCGCGAGCGCGTCGGCATGCGCGGGCACCTGCAGCGTGCAGCCCGCCGCCGCGAGCGCGCACAGCGCCGCCACGGCCGCGCGCGTGCAGCGCTGCGTGAGACACGCCACGTGCGTGCGCGCAAGCGCACCTGAATACGCGCCGGGCTGTGCGATGCACCTCGCCATATCGGCCTCTCCCTCAGTAAGACAGCACGGCGCCGAAGAACACGCCGCCTGCGCGGTCGTCGCCCGTGAGCCGCCAGCGATATTGCACGGACACGTCGACGTACGAGCGCGGCGAATCGTAGAAGGTGTCGCGGAACCAGTAGCGCGTGGACACGCCCACGCCCATGCCCACCGGCACGCTGTGATTGATGCTCGAATCGTAGTCCATGCCGATCACGCCATATGGGAACACGGTCAGTTTCGGGCTGATGCCGTCGAGCCGCCACGTGCGCCCCGCTTCGAGATAGCCGGTCGCGTAGTTCCAGCCGTTGCTCACGTAGTGGCCCACTTCGGCGTAGTCCTGCACGGTCCACCAGGACGGCACGTCGAGGCGTCGCTCGGTGCCGAAGCCGCCCGAATACGCGAGCCGCACGAGCCAGTCCGAGGGCGCGTGCGAGCCGATCGGGATCAGGCGTTCGAAGGCGATCACGGCGTTGATCGATTCGAACGGCTTCGCGCGCATGCCGATTGCGCCGAGCGCCGTCGAGACGCCGCTCGGCGCGCCGCCCTTCGCGCCGAAGTCCTGGTAAGCGCGCGCATAGACTTCGAAGTTGCGGTCGCCGAGCGAGCCGAACGGACGCCAGTAGCCTTCGAGACCCATCTGCCAGTTGTTGTACGCGCCCGGCACCGAGCCGGTCGTCACGCCAGGCTGCAAACCCGCGCCGCGATAGTTGATCGAGGCGATGAAACCCCAGTCGCGCGTGACGTCGGCGTGCGTGTTGCGCAGGTCCTGCAATTGCAGCAGCGTGGCGGGCGCGACGCCGTCGGGCGGCGCCGTGCCGTAGTCGATCGCGCGTTCCAGATAACGCGCGGACGCCGCGTCGAACCATGCGCGATACGCGCTGTAGCCCGCGTCGCCCGCGGCTTGCGGCGGCAGTTGGCCCGCTTCGTCGGCTTGCACGAAATACTCGAACGCGCGCCGGTCCGCGCCCGCGCGCTGCGCGAGATACGCGGCGGACAAAGGCGGCATGGCGTCGAGCAGACCGGCGTCGAGTGCAGCACGCGCTTCGCGGCGTGCGCCGTCCGGATCGCCCGCCGCGACCAGTGCATCGATCAGTTCGACGCGATGTTGCGGATTGCGCGGCGCGGCGTCGACCGCCGCGCGCGCGTATTGCACCGCCGCCTCCTTGTCGCCGCGCTGCGCCGCCAGAATCGACGCGCGTCGCGCAGCGAAGCCCGCATCGGCGGCATAGACATCGCACGCCGCGCCGCTCGCATCGACCGCGCAATCGAGCACCGGACGCGCCTCGCTCGCCACCTGCTGCGCGCTTTCGGGCGTCGAGCGCGCCAACGCTTCGCGCGCCGTAT
>NZ_JAAGPN010000327.1:0-7738 GCF_017104805.1 Paraburkholderia sp. Ac-20347
GCGGCGCCGTTCGCGCAGGCGGGTGCCGCCGCGGCGGCCTACGGCATGGCGGGTGCGCAGAGCGCACCCGTGGCGCCTCCGCCAGCCAATCCGCAATCCGCCTTCTCGACCAACACGCCCGGCATGCAAGGCTATGCGCAAAATGCTGCGCATGGCGGCGGTACGCACGCGCCGGGCCAGCCGCCGGGCAAGAAACCGTTCAGCTACGGCCCGTGAGCTAACGTGGCCAGGGGCGGCTGAGGGTATGGCTAAGGGGCAACTAAGAGCAGGCGCAATGTAAGTTAAGGAAAGGCAAGCTGTATGAAAAATGGGCGCTCGATGCGCCCATTTTTCTGTCCCGGTGGCCATGACCTCGCCACCACCTTCGGGCTCCACTCGAGCCCTCGCCGCGCGCCTAGCGCCGCGGCAGCGTTTGACGCGGCATGCGCTCGTCGTCGTACATGACGTGCTTGCGGCCTTCCACGTGATGGGCGATGGTGCTGCGCACCTGCGCGGCCGTTACATTGCCGGCCACCACCTGGCGTGAAATGCGGCCGTTGCCGTCGATCCACTCGACGATGCGGCAAGTGCCGCCGAAAGGCTGCACAAGCGGCTCGGAGACGCGGCAGCCGCGCACGACGATCGAGTTTCCGACGAAGGACGATTCTGTCTGTTTCAAGTCGCTATCCTTTCCGCTGGATGCGGGGTTGCATATGCGGGCAAGGATAGGGAAATCGCAAAATTTTCTGGTTACAGTGCGAACCAGGGTTGTTACCAATGATTACGCGACAGAACATGCCTGTCGCATCGACATCACTCCAGTTCGCGCACCCGGTCGATCGCTTCCTCAATCCGCTCGACGGCGATCACGTTGAGTCCCTCGATCGGCTGCTTCGGCGCATTGGCGCGCGGAATCAGCGCGCAGGTGAAACCGAGCTTCGCCGCTTCCTTCAGACGATCCTGGCCGCGTGGCGAGGGACGGATCTCGCCCGCCAGGCCCACTTCGCCGAAAACGATCAGGCCCTTGGGCAACGCCTTGTTACGCATCGACGAATGAATCGAAAGCAGCACGGCGAGGTCGGCGGCCGGTTCGGTGATCTTCACGCCGCCCACCGCGTTCAGGAACACATCCTGGTCGAAACAGCCGATGCCCGCATGACGATGCAGCACCGCCAGCAGCAGCGCGAGCCGGTTTTGCTCGAGCCCGACCGCGAGGCGGCGCGGATTCGGCACCTGCGCCGTGTCGACCAGCGCCTGCACTTCCACCAGCAGCGGCCGCGAGCCTTCCTGCGTCACCATCACGCACGAACCCGGCACGCTCTGCTCGTGTTGCGAGAGAAACAGTGCGGAAGGATTGGCAACGCCGCGCAGCCCGCGCTCGGTCATCGCGAACACGCCCAGCTCGTTGACCGCGCCGAAACGGTTCTTGAACGCGCGCACCAGACGGAACGACGAGTGCGTGTCGCCCTCGAAATACAGCACCGTATCGACGATGTGTTCCAGCACGCGCGGGCCCGCGAGGTTGCCCTCCTTCGTCACGTGGCCGACCATGATGATCGACGTGCCCGACTGCTTGGCGATGCGCGTGAGCTGCGCCGCGCACTCGCGCACCTGCGCGACCGAGCCGGGCGCGGACGTCAGCGCTTCGGAATAGATCGTCTGGATGGAGTCGATGACGGCGACATCGGGCTTCTCGGCCTCGATGGTCGCCTGGATCTTTTCGAGCTGGATTTCGGCGAGCAGTTGCAGCTCGCTCATCTTCGAGCCCTTTTCGAGCAGACCGAGACGTTGCGCGCGCAATGCGATCTGCGCCGCCGATTCCTCGCCGCTCACATAGAGCGCGCGGCGATCGGCCGCGATTTCGGCGAGCGATTGCAGCAGCAGCGTCGACTTGCCGATGCCCGGATCGCCGCCGATCAGCACCACGCCGCCCGCGACCAGGCCGCCGCCCAGCACGCGGTCGAACTCGCCCACGCCGGACGTGAAGCGCGGCACGTCGGACGCCTCGATATCGGCCAGACGGCGCACCGGCGCGCTCTTCGCTAGCGCCTGATAACGGTGATTGCCCGCGGGCTCCGCGACGCTTTCCACCAGCGTGTTCCACGCGCTGCACGCGGGACACTGTCCTTGCCATTTCGGCGCCTGCCCGCCGCATTCGGTGCAGATATAGAGCGTCTTAACCTTCGCCATACTTTTAGCCATACCGCCGTTGTTCTGGTGTCGTTGTCCTGTCCCGCTTCCCCGCGCGCCGCGCTTATTCCGCGCTTATTCCGCGCTTACTCAGCGCGCACCGGCACGCGCGGCGCGACCGCGCACATCAGCTCGTAGCCGATCGTGCCGCACGCGGCGGCCACCTCGTCGATCGGCAGATTCGCGCCCCACAGCTCGACGCGCGTGCCCATCCCCGCGCCCGGCACCGGCGTGAGATCGACGGTCAGCATATCCATGGAGACGCGGCCGACGACCCGCGTGCGCACACCGTCGACGATCACGGGCGTGCCCTCGGGCGCGACGCGCGGATAACCGTCCGCGTAACCGCAGGCCACCACGCCGATGCGCATGGGCTTGCGCGCCGTGAAAGTCGAGCCGTAGCCGACGGTCTGGCCTTCGGCGACGTTTTGCGTGGCGATCAATTCGGATGCGAGCGTCATCGCCGGTTGCAGGCCGGTGCCGTCGAGCGCCGACGCCACGCCCGAAGGCGACGCGCCGTACAGCACGATGCCGGGCCGCACCCAGTCGAAATGCGACTCCGGATGCCAGAGCGTGGCCGCCGAATTCGCGAGACTGCGCGCGCCCGCGATCCCCTGCGCGCCGCGCTCGAACGCCGCCATCGCCTCGCCGATGCCGCGCGGCGTGTCAGCGTCCGCGAAATGCGTCATCAGCGTGATCTGACCGATGCCGGCCGCCGCCCGCGCGCGCTCCCATGCGGCGCGGTATTTCTCGGGCGTGTAGCCGAGCCGGTTCATGCCGCTATTCATCTTGAGCTGCACGTTCACGGGCTTCGAGAGACGTGCCATTTCGAGCATGCGCATCTGCTCGTCGCAATGGACGACGGTCGAGAGGCTGTAACGGTCGATCACGTCGATGTCGGTCGGCCGGAAAAAGCCTTCGAGCAGCAGGATCGGGCCCGCCCAGCCGAGCTCGCGCAGCTTCACGGCCTCTTCGAGGTCGAGCAGGCCGAAACCGTCGGTGGCGCGCAGTCCGGGGAACGCCCGCGCCAGCCCGTGCCCGTAGGCATTGGCCTTGACCACGGCCCAGATTTTCGACTTCGGCGCGTATTTCCGGACGACGGAGAGATTATTGGCGAGTGCGGCGGTGTGAATCGTGGCTGAGAGGGGGCGCGGCATGGGAGATTTTCGTAAAGACGCTTTCGAATCAGGAGCTTACAGGGTGTTTTCAGCGCCCGGCAGGCCCGCCTGCTGGGCGGTCAAGGAATGTGCTAGTCCGAATGCAGCTATTTTCGTGATATAAAGCCCTGCGCACAACCCATTTCGAACGTAATAAGCCCGGATGCCTCCCACCCGTCCGGGGCGGACGGACCGCAGCGAGGACAGCATCGCATCAGATGAAAAAAGGCTTTTACACCATCATGGCCGCGCAGTTTTTTTCGTCGTTGGCCGACAATGCGCTCCTGATCGCTGCGATTGCACTGCTGAAAGACCTTCACGCCCCGAACTGGATGACGCCGCTGCTCAAGCTGTTCTTCGTCCTTTCCTACGTCGTTCTTGCCGCATTCGTCGGCGCCTTTGCTGATTCCCGCCCTAAGGGCAAAGTGATGTTTATCACGAACTCGATCAAGGTCGTGGGCTGCGCCATGATGCTGGCCGGCACGCATCCCTTGCTCGCGTACGGCGTGGTCGGTTTCGGCGCGGCGGCGTATTCGCCTGCCAAATACGGCATTCTGACGGAACTGCTGCCGCCTGAACGGCTCGTCGCCGCCAATGGCTGGATCGAGGGCACCACGGTCGGCTCCATCATTTTGGGCACCGTGCTCGGCGGCGCGCTGATCAGCCCGCACATCGCCGCCCACGTGATCCGCCACACGCCCGCCTCGATCAACACGCCGGCCGAAGCCGCGATGCTCGTGATCATGGCCATCTACGTGATCGCCGCCCTCTTCAATCTGCGCATTCCCGACACCGGCGCGCGCTATCCGCGCCAGCAGCACGGTCCGATCCGCCTCATCACCGATTTCGCCGACTGTTTCAACACGCTCTGGCACGACAAGCTCGGCCAGATTTCGCTCGCGGTCACGACGCTGTTCTGGGGCGCGGGCGCGACGCTGCAATTCATCGTGCTGAAGTGGGCCGAAGTCTCGCTCGGCATGTCGCTCTCGGAAGGCGCGGTGCTGCAGGCCGTGGTGGCCGTGGGCGTGGCCGCCGGCGCGATGATCGCAGCCGCGCGCATTCCGCTCAAGAAGTCGCTCTCCGTGCTGCCGGTCGGCATTCTGATGGGCATCGCCGTGATGCTGATGGCGTTCTACACGCGCAACCTCTTTCCGCCGCATTGGGGCCTGCACATCGGCCACCTGCGCATTCCGGGCTATCTGCTGTTCGCCTATATGTTCCTGATGGTCGTGGGCGCGCTGTCGGGCTTCTTCGTCGTGCCGATGAACGCACTGCTCCAGCATCGCGGCCACGTGCTGCTGTCCGCCGGTCACTCGATCGCCGTGCAGAATTTCAACGAAAATCTCTCGGTGCTCGTGATGCTGTGCCTCTACGCCGTGCTCGTCTGGCTCGACGTGCCGGTGACCATCGTGATCGTGCTGTTCGGCACCTTCGTCTGTCTGATGATGTGGCTCGTGATGCGGCGCCACCAGGCCAATCAGCGCGCGTTCGACTCGGTCGCGCTGATCGGCGAAAATCACGGACACTGACCGGCTGCGCCAACGCGCCGCCGCCGTCCCCTTCATCGAACTTTTCAGCGTCCGCGCGACGGTCTTCGAGCTTTCGGAGCGATGCGCGCGCGGCGCCTTCGCGACGCTGCCATGACCTCACCGATTTCCCACGTCCTCACGATCGCCGGCTCCGATTCGGGCGGCGGCGCGGGCATCCAGGCCGACCTCAAGGCGTTCTCCGCGCTCGGCGCGTACGGCGCGAGCGTGATCACCGCGCTGACCGCGCAGAACACGCGCGGCGTGACGGCGATCCACGCGCCCGACGCCGCCTTCGTGACGGCGCAACTCGACGCCGTATTCGACGACATCCGCATCGACGCCGTGAAGATCGGCATGCTCGCCAACGCATCGATCGTGCGCGCGGTGGCCGACGCGCTGCGCCGTCACAAGCCGCCGCGCGTGGTGCTCGACACGGTCATGATCTCGAAGAGCAATCACGCGCTGCTCGCGCCCGAGGCCGTCGCGGCGCTGCGCGAGGAGTTGCTGCCGCTCGCGGGCATCGTCACGCCGAATCTGCCTGAGGCGGCGGCGCTGCTCGGCATCGAAGCGGCCACCGATGAAGCCGCGATGGTCGAACAAGGCGAGCGTCTGCGTGCGCTCGGCGCGCAGGCCGTGCTGATGAAAGGCGGCCACCTCGGCGGCGACGACAGCCCCGACTGGCTGATCGAAGCCGGCGGCACGCTGCGTCTGGGCGGCCCGCGCGTGCCGGTGACGAACACGCACGGCACGGGCTGCACGCTGTCTTCCGCGATTGCCGCGCTGTGGCCGCAGAACGCGACGCTCGCGGATGCCGTCGCGCAGGCGAAGACCTATCTCACCGGCGCGCTGGAAGCGAGCGACCGGCTCCACGTCGGGCACGGCGTGGGCCCGGTGCATCACTTCTGGCGTTGGTGGTAAACGCGGGTTATTGCCGCGCGAAAGCGCTCGCCCGCTCGGGCCAGTCGTCGGGGACGATGAAGCCGCGCGAGCGCTCGATATAGCCGCCGACGCCGTCGGCGACGAACGCAGCGACCATCACCGGATCATGTTTGCGCGGCAGATTCGCGAACAGCGTCGCGGAATCGGTCGGGCGCGCGACAGCGAGGCGGTTTAAAAATCCGTCTGCCTGCGTGGCGCGCTTGATAGACATTTCGTCCGCCGATCCGCCCTCGCACTTTTCCTGATTACTTGTTTCACCGCTACTTTCGGACGCAGCGCTGGATTGGCTGTTAGTTGCGATCTTTAGACGATCGCGTTCCGCGAGTTCATGCGCGTCGAGACGGCGCGGCGCGAGCCACGCGAGACGCGGCAAAACGCTCCAGCCATCCGCGTCGTGACGCGCCGCGAAATCGGCCCAATCGGCGTGCGTGACCCACCAGCCGCGCCCATGCGCTGCCGCCAGTTCCGGCGCATTCGTCGCGGCATGGCCCGCGTGCCGATCCGCGCGATAGAACAGCCAGCCCTTCACGAACATCTGCGCGAGCCAGGGACCCGCCAGGCCGAGCGCCGCGAATTCCTCGCGCTGCGTCAGCCGCAATTGATGGTCGAGCAAATGCGCGAACTTCCAGTCGAAGCGATCGCGCAAATTCGGCCCGACGAAATCCGCGAGACGGCCCTCGTGAGGCTCGTCGGCGTCCGCGTGGAGATAGCACTTCACCGCCAGCTCCCAATGCAGCTTGTGGCCGTCGGCGGTCTCGACGAGAAAATCGCATTCGCCCAGCGTGCGGCCCGCGTGTCGCAGCGGGAGACCGGCGGCGACGAGTCGCGGCGCGGGGCCGAGCGTCAGCCACGCGCCGAGCAGCGTTTCGGCGTACCGACCCAGACGCGTGAGATTCGCGGCATCGAGCATGGCGTGCAGCGGCGCCGGATGGCGATCGAGTTGAACGAGCCAGTCGGCGACGGCACGGGCCGACGTCGTATCGGCGCAAGGCTGCGCGAGCGGCGCATGCGGTTGCGGACGCAACAAGTCCGCACTCAGCAGGAGCCACGCAAGATCGCGCACGGCCGCGTCGGTGTAGCAGGCCAGTGGATCGGACGCAACTCCGGACACAACTCCGAACACAGCGTCGGACGCGACGAGCCCCACCCCGCCGCGCCCTTCCGCGTTCATGACTCGCCGCCCGCCGCCTTGCGCCACGTGTCGCGCGCGAGGCACAGATCGGCCCACGCCTTCGACTTGTCGTGCAGGCTGCGCAGCAGATACGCCGGGTGATAGGTGACGATCACCGGCACGCCTTCATATTCGTGCACGCGACCGCGCAGCGACGCGATGCTGCCGTCGGTCTTGAGCAGGCTCTGCGCCGCGAAACGTCCGAGCGCGACGATGATCTTCGGCTTCACGAGCGCGACCTGGCGTTGCAGATACGGCTCGCAGCGCGCGACTTCGTCCGGCTCGGGATTGCGGTTGCCGGGCGGGCGGCACTTGATGACGTTGGCGATATAGACGTTCTCGCCGCGCGCGAGCGTCAGCGCATGGAGCATGTTGTCGAGCAGCTTGCCTGCCTGGCCGACGAACGGCTCGCCCTGGCGGTCTTCGTTCTCGCCGGGCGCTTCGCCGATCAGCATCCAGTCGGCTTCGCGGTCGCCGACGCCAAAGACGGTGTTGGTGCGCTTTTCGCACAGGCGGCAGCGCTCGCACGACTTGACGCGTTCGGCGAGCGCGTCCCAGTCGAGCGTCGCGATGTCGTCGCGCGGCGCGCGCGCGGGTGCGTCGATGTCTTGCGGCAGCACCGGTTCGGCGACCGAATCGAACCACGCGAAATCGTCGTCGGTGAACGGCGGCGGTTCGTCGGCATCCGGTTGGGCGCGCTTCGCTTCGGACGGCGCCGGTCGACGCGCATCGGCGGGCGGCGAGGCAGCGCCCGGCTCGCGCTGCGGCGTGCG
>NZ_JAAGPN010000328.1:0-7503 GCF_017104805.1 Paraburkholderia sp. Ac-20347
GCGAGGCGCGCTTCGTAGCCGCCGAGCGCGCGGAACACGGCGGTGCGGACAATGCACGCGCCCGCCATATAGCCCGCGAGCGTCGGGCCGGGCTGCTCGTCGGCGCCGGGCGAGGTCGCGTGCAGCATCAGGCAGGCCGGATGGATTTCGCGTTCGTCGTCGCCGACGACGCGGGCATTGAGCACGGCGACCTGCGGATGCTCGTCGAGCAGCAGCGCCGCGCGCGCGAGCGCGCCGGGCGCGAACCACGTGCTGTCGTCGCAGCAGGCGACGTACTCGGTGGGCGCGAGCGAGATGGCGCGATTGAAGCCGGCCATGCCGAGGTCGCCGAGCGCCTGGACGATGCGGACCTGCGGAAACAGCGAGGCGAGCAGGCTGACGGTGGAATCGGTCGAGCCGTTGTCGGCGACGATCACGTACGGGTGCTCGGGCAGCGCGGTGAGGCGCGCGACGGTGTCGATGGTCTGGCGCACGTGATTGCGCGTGAGCACGACCACGGTGACGCGCGGTCCTGTGCGGGGGCCGGGTTCGGAGGCGGAGGCGGGATCGGGGACGTTCATGGCGGTTCGGACGGCGCAAGCCGGCTGCCAGTGTGCAGATTGCTCTGCGGTCATGACTTCGAGCATACGCCGAAGGCGCGCCGTGTGCACGTTGCAGCCGGTTTGGCGCGGCGGCGCGGGCGCGCCGTGGTCAGCGCTGCACGGACGCGGTGCATGCGGCGATGCTGCATTGCGGGGCGTGCTTATGCGTCGACCCGTGCCAACCCGCGCCGACCCCTGCCGACCGATGCGGCGCGCCGCCCGAACCGTTTCAGATTGCGGCGTGCGCGTCGCGGCGTCTGTTCGCTGCTACGCGCTGGCGGCGCGACAATCAGCGCGCGATTCACTGCGCCGGAATCGTCACGCCTTCCGTATGCGGATACATCGCGAGCAGCGCGCGCAGCACGCCGTTGGTCCAGCCGAAGCCGTCCTGCAGCGGATATTCGCCGCCGCCCGCCGACGACGCCTTCGCCGCCGCCGCGCTCACGTCGTATTTTTCGACGAGCTTGACGGTGCGCCGGTAGTAGACCAGGTTGGTCGCGATCCAGCGCGTGGCGATGGTCTGCGCGAGCGCGCGTTCGCCGTAGCGCCGCAGCCCGGCGATCGCGAGATATTGCAGCGGCGCCCAGCCGTTCGGCTCGTCCCATTGCTGGCCGCTCGACACCTGCGTGGTGGCGAGTCCGCCCGGCCGCAGCAGGCCCGCGCGCACGGCGGCGGCCACCTGGCGCGCCTGCGCGCGCGTGGCGACGCCCGTGTAGAGCGGATAGACCGTCGCCGCCGTCAGCCGGTGCGTGAGCGTGTGATGCACGAAATCGTAGTCGCTGAACGCGTGCAGCTGCGGGTCCCAGAGCACGCGTTCGATGGCCGCGCTGCGTTGTTGCGCGCGCCGTGTCATCGCCTGCGCTTGCGCGGCGTCGCCTTTCAGGCCGTAGGCTTTCGCGAGCGTGCGTTCGAGATCGACGAGCAGCGCGTTGAGATCGACGGGCACGAGCGAGGTGATGTCGATGGTCGCGAGCGTGTGGTTGTCGGCGAACCAGCGCGAGCTGAAATCCCAGCCGGTTTCGCCGCCCGCGCGCAGATTGCGCCACAGGTCGGCGGGGTCGCGCTGCGGCGCGGCCTGCGCCGTCAGCACGTCCTCGCGATAAGACTCGTCGCGCGGCGTGTCGCGCGCGTCCCAGTAGCGGTTGAGCAGCGTGCCGTCCGCGAGACGCACGACGTGCTGCGCGGCCTGGCCGGGCTTGAGCGTGTCCGCGCCGGCCATCCAGTAGTCGTATTCCTTGCGCAGTTCCGGCAGATAGCGCACATAGACGGCGTCGCCGTCGCGCTGCGCGACGAGCGCCACCATCTGCGCGAAAAACGGCGGTTGCGAGCGGCTCAGGTAATACGTGCGGTTGCCGTTCGGAATGTGGCCGTAACGGTCGATCAGCGTGGCGAAATTATCGAGCGTGTCGCGCGTGAGATCGTGACGCCCGCTCGCTTCCAGGCCGAGCATGATGAAGTACGAATCCCAGTAGTAAATCTCGTTGAAGCGGCCGCCCGGCACCACGTACGGATTCGGCAGCGGCAGCAGCGACGAATACGGTTGCTGGCCTGCGTCGGGGTTGCGGCGCAGCACGTCCCAGAGCGTGTCGATATGGCTCACGACGTCCTGGTTCGGATCGGCGACATAGCTGTCCGTGGCGACTTTCGCGACGGAAAAATGCTGCTCGACGAACTGCCGCAGCGCGGTTTTACGTGCGTCGGCGTCGGTGATGTTCGCGTGCTCGGTGCGCCACGTCGCGTAGGCCTCGACGATGTTCGCGGGCGCTTCGTTCGGCGTCATGTCCGCGAACGTTTTGCTGTCCGGATAGACCTGCGCGAGTTCGACGTCGCGATAAAGCGGGCCGTAAAGCTCGGACGGCGGCAGCGGCAGGGCGGTCGTTTCCTGCGCGGTTTGCGGCGCCGTTTGCACCGTTGCGGGCGCAGCGGTTTGCGGTGCCGTTTGCGCGAACGCCGCGCCGTGTGCGCCGCATCCGAGTGCGAGCGCGATGCACAGCGTGGCGGCGCGGCGTTTCAGCTTCGTGTGCGTTTGTTTCGCTTGTTTCTGATCGGACATCCGGAAAACACGCGGAAAAACTTCGTTGACGGCAAGGCGACGAGAGGCGAACAAATTCGGCATGGCGTTGAGGTCGTTTTTCGAAGTGGTCGGTAACAAGGCGTTGGCGCGCTGCAGCAAATTCCATTCCGTCCGACGCGCGCACGCCGGGCGCATTCCCTCTGCGTTTCGTTCCGTTATTCGTAATCGAGATAGTCCCTATTCTCGATATCGCGTTGCGCGATATCGCCTGCGACCGCCAAACTTGCGCAAAATCAACATGCAAATGGAGACAACCCGCATGCGCACTCAAGTTGGCATCATCGGCGCCGGGCCCGCAGGCCTGCTGCTTTCCCACCTCCTTCATCTGCGCGGCATCGACTCGGTCGTGCTCGAAATGCGCGGCCGCGAGCAGATCGAATCGACGATCCGCGCGGGCGTGCTCGAACAAGGCACGATGGACACGCTCAGCGAAGCCGGCGTCGGCGCGCGCATGAAGGCCGAAGGCGCGCTGCATCACGGCTTCGAGCTGGCGTTCGAAGGCAAGCGCCGCCGCATCGATCTGACCGATCTGACCGGCAAGTCGATCACCGTCTACGCGCAGCACGAAGTGCTCAAGGACCTCGTCGCTGCGCGCGTGCAGGCGGACGGCAAGCTGTTCTTCAACGTCAGCAACACCGCGATTCACGGCATCGACACCGATGCGCCGTCGATCCGCTTCGAACACGCCGGCGAGCAGCACACGCTGCATTGCGACTACGTGATCGGCTGCGACGGTTCGCAAGGCGTGTCGCGCGCGGCGATTCCGGCGGCCTTGCGCCAGGATTACGAACGTGTGTTCCCGTTCGGCTGGTTCGGTATTCTCGTGGAAGCGCCGCCGTCGTCCGACGAACTGATCTACGCGCGCCACGACCGCGGCTTTGCGCTCGTCAGCACGCGCTCGCCCAACGTGCAGCGCATGTATTTCCAGTGCGATCCGAAAGACAACGTCGATAACTGGTCGGACGACCGCATCTGGGCGGAGCTGCATGCGCGCGTCGATTCGCACGACGGGCATCAGGTGGTGGAGGGCAAGATCTTCCAGAAGAACATCGTCGGCATGCGCAGTTTCGTTTCGACGACGATGCAGCACGGCCGCCTGTTCCTCGCCGGCGATGCGGCGCATATCGTGCCGCCGACGGGCGCGAAGGGCCTCAATCTCGCGGTCGCCGACGTGCGCGTGCTGACCGCCGCGCTCGTCGCCTTCTACAAGGAAAGCCGCACCGATCTGCTCGATGCGTACAGCGAAACCGCGCTGCGCCGCATCTGGCGCGCCGAGCATTTCTCGTACTGGATGACGCGCATGATGCACCGTCTCGACGATGCGTCGCCGTTCGAGCAGCGTCTGCAGGTCGCGGAACTGGAGCACGTGACCACGTCGCGCGCGGCGGCCATGGCGATGGCCGAGAACTACGTCGGCGCGGTCGCGGTGTGATGCGCGGCGTGCGAATCCGGCGAAATCCGCTGGAAATGCAGCGGTAAAACACAAGGGGCGCTCGGGCGCCCCTTGTTTCATGGTCGATTTGCCGTTCAAATGCAGTTCAGATCGCCGCGAGCGGCGCGATGCCGAACTCCGCCGCCAGATCGCCGAACGGCTTGCGCACCGAATCGGGCAGATCGATCGTGGTCTGATGCAGCGCGCGATTGTGCGCCTCGTACTCGCCCGGATACTGCACGGGTTGCGTCGGGTCCTGCGGCGGGCAGCTCAGCAGATAGTCGAGAAACGAATCGACTTCCTGCGAACGCCACGTCGCGTTGAAATCCACCTGCGGATCGAGCACGAGCGCGAACATGTTGTTGTGCGCCACGCCGTTGCGCGGATTGTCGGGATGAATCGTGCCGCCGCCCGAGAGCACGCCCGCGAGCAGTTCGGCGACGAGGCCGAGCGCATAGCCCTTGTGCGCGCCGAACGGCAGCAGCGCGCCGGGCGGGTCGGCGAGCAGCACGTTCGGGTCGGTGGTGGGCTGGCCGTTGGCGTCGATCAGCGAACCGGGCGGCGCCTGCAGGCCGTTTTCCGCGAGCACGCGCGCCTTGTTCACGGCGATCGCGCTGGTCGCGATATCGACCACGAAGGGCGGACGCCCGCCCGGCAACGGCCCCGCGAAGCAGAGCGGATTGGTCGTGAGACGCGGCTCGCGTCCGCCGAACGGCGCGACGATCGGCGGACGGTTCACGACGTTGGTGAACGCAAGCAGCACGAAGCCCTGTTCGGCGACCATTTCGCCGTAGTGGCCCATGCGGCCCAGATGGTGCGTATGACGCAGCGTGACGATGCACTGGCCGTGGTCGCGCGCGCGGGCGATGGCGTCGTCGATGACCACTTTGCCCACGTGCTGGCCGAAGCCGGTATGGCCGTCGTAGGCGATCAGCGCGCCGCGGTCGACCACGCGCTCGGGCCGTCCGTCGGCGACCACGAGGCCCGCTTCGAGACCGCGCCGATAGTTCGGCAGGATCGACAGCCCGTGGCTCGCGTAGCCCACACGGTCGGATTCGATCAGGTGGTCGGCGATATCGGCGGCGATGTCGGCGGGCACCGAGAGATGCGTGAGCACGTCCACGGCGAAGCGGCGTGCATCGGCGATTGCGACTTCCATGTGCGGCTCCTGATTGCGTGAGTGGCGCGCCTGGCCGCGAGCGGCGGCGCGCCGTGTCATGTCGTGATGTGGATCGGTCGATCGCTCAGATCCAGCCGAGCCAGCGCCACCACGTCGCCGCGAACAGCAGTAACAGCAGATAGCCGACGATCGTGAGCACGATGCCCACTCTCGCGAACTGTTTCGCGGTGAAGGTTTCGGTGGCGAGGCACACCATGTTTTGCGGCGCGTTGATCGGCAGGATGAAGCCGAAGCTCACCGTGAAGCCGAGCAGCATCGCCACGCCGAGCCGGTTGAAATCGCCCGACATCGATTGCAGGACCGCGATCAGGATCGGCAGCATGGCGGACGTGAGCGCGGTCGCGCTCGCGAACCCGAGGTGGATCACGATCAGGAACGCGGACAGGATCGCGAAGGCCATGAACGGACCGGCCGTGTCGAGACCCGTGTGATGCGCGACGAGGTCGCCGAGCCACTGGCCCGCCTTGGTCGTGAGCAGCGCGGTGCCGAGACTGATCCCCACGCCGAACACGATCACCGTGCCCCAGGGAATGCGGCTCTGCACGGTCTTCCAGTCCATCACGCCGAAGCGCGGCAGCAACAGCAGCACGAGGCCCACGTAGGTCACCGAGGTGGTGTCGAAGGGGTGCAGCTTGCCCTCCGTGGCCCAGAAGCACAGCAGGCCGATGGAGACGCCCAGCAGTCGCTTCTGCGGCCCGGTCATCGGCCCGAGTTCGCGCAGCGACTTCTCGACCGCTTCCTTGCCGCCCGCGATGGCGTCGGTTTCGGGCGGCAGCATCTTGAGCACCAGCACGAGCAGCACCACCGACATGATGATCGCCCACGGCGCGCCCGCGATCAGCCAGTCGAGCCAGGTCACGCGCGCGCCGAGCATCTTGTCCATGAAGCCCACGGTCAGCAGGTTCTGCGCGGCGGCCGTCTGGATGCCGATATTCCAGATGCTGGTCGCTTCCGCCACCACGATCATGATGCCGGCCGCGATGTTCGAGCGCTTGTCCACGCCGAACGCCGAGATCACGCCGACCATGATCGGCACCACGCAGGCGCTGCGCGCGGTGGCGCTCGGCACCACGAGCGAGAGCACGATGGTCACGGCGATCGCGCCGATCAGGATGCGCCGCGTGGTCGTGCCGATCAGCGAGAGCGTGACGAGCGCGATGCGCTTGTCGAGTCCGGTCACGGTCATCGCCGCCGAGATGAACAGCGCGCCCGCCACCAGCGCGAGCGCCGAGTTCGAGAAGCCGGCGAGCGCCATGGTGATGGCTTTGGAGGTGCCGTAGTAGACGGACGGGTCTTCGACGGTGGGCGCGGTGCCGACCAGAAACGCCATCAGCGAGGTGATGATGATCGCGCTCGCTTCGTAGGAGACGGCTTCGGTGAGCCACACGACCACGGCGAAGGCGAGGATCGCGAGCATGCGCTGGCCCGCGACGGGCAGGCTTGCCGGCAAGGGCAGCAGCAGCACGATGACGAGCGCGACGACGCCCGCGATCAAGCCGATCGGGATGCCTTTTTTCGGCGCCGACTCGGGCTTCGGCGGTGTGCTGGCCTGCGGATTCGCTGCATTCATGACGTGGACTCCGGGTGGAACTCGCGGGCCGTCATGCGCGCTGAGCGGGCGGCGGCGGGCGAGGCGAATCGTGTCGGTGCGTGCGGCTCGAACAGCTGGGGTATCGGTGATCGGGGCGGCGCGGGTCTGGCCCTGCGTCACGCGATGGTTTGGCCGATGGCGGAAAAGATCGTCCCATATCGGGCAGGGCGATGCGCTGAAGGTGCGCGCGAAACGACTCGCCGGCGGCCGTGATGGCGCGGTTCGCAATCGTGTCGATGAGGTATTGGCGTCGTCGCGGGATCGCGAAGAGGCTGGAAAACGTGGGGGAAAATGCGGCGCGGCGGTGGGTGGAGACGGGCGTTGGGTCGCCTCTGAAAACGGAAACCGGCCGACCGCGCCGGTCCCCGTGCACGCGCGTTACTGGCTCGCGCCTGCGGCCGCAGCGGCCTTCTTCTGTGCGTCCTGGATGTTCTGCGGGTAGTTCGGGTCGTTGTTCGCGGGCTTGTAGCCGGCGTCCTCGAGCTTCTTCAGTTCAGCATTGTTCTTCGCGCGGGCGGCCTTGCGTTCGGCCTTGCGCTGCGCGCGCGCTTCCTTGCGTTTCTGCGCTTTCTGTTCCTTGGTGAGCGGCGCGGACGCGGCAGGCGCGGCCTGCGTGGCGGCCGGCGCGCTGGCGTCCTGGGCGAA
>NZ_JAAGPN010000329.1:0-7676 GCF_017104805.1 Paraburkholderia sp. Ac-20347
GCCTGAACGCGCGCGCGCCGACTTGGCCAACGCATTAGCCGCCGCGTGCCGATGCGGCCGAAGCGGCCACCACCTCGCCGCTTTCGCTCCAGCCGCCGCCGAGCGAGCGATACAACGCGACCGCCGCGAGCGCGCGCTCGCGCTGCGCGTCGTTGAGCAGATCGGCATCGGCGAGCCAGGTTTGCTGCGCGCTCAGCACATCGAGAAAATCCGTCGCGCCGCCTTTGTAAAGCTGATTCGCGAGCTTGAGAGATTGCGCCGAGGCCGTCACGGCGTCGCGCAACTGCTGCGTCTGCGCGGCCGTGCTCACGAGGTCGGTGCGGCTGTCCTCCACTTCGCGCAGCGCCTGCAACATCGTCTGCTGCAGATTCAGTTGCGATTCGCGCATGCGGCTTTCGCTCTGCGCGATATCGGCGCTGATACGGCCCGCGTTGAAGATCGGGCTTGTCGCGCTCAGCGCCGCGCTGAAGAGATTGTCGGTGAGCGTCGGCAGCCCGAGATACGAGGCCGCGAGCACGCCATCCGCGAGATTGAGCGAGAACTTCGGATACCGCTCCGCGCGCGCCACGCCCACTTCCGCCGCGCGCTGCTGGACCGTCGCGTAAGCGGCCTGCACGTCGGGGCGGCGCAGCAGCGCTTCGGAAGGCAGCAGTTGCGGCACGCTCGCGGGCGCGGCCGGAATCGGCGCGGGCGTCGCGAGTGCGAGTTGCGCGACGGATTCCGGCGTGCGGCCCGTGTACACCGCAATCAGATTCAGTTGATGCTCGATGCTCGCCTGCGCGCGCGGAATCCGCGCCTGCAGTTCGCTCAACTGCGTTTGCGCACGCGTGACGTCGAGTTGCGTGGACAGCCCGTATTTCAGGCGATCCTGCGTGAGCTGCAAGGTGCGCTGACGTATCCCGACGTTGTCCTGAAGAATCTTCAGTTCCGCCTGCGCCCAGCGCAAATCGACATACGCGGACGCCGTATCCGCCGCCAGCGCGAGACGCACGGCGTCGAGCGCGTGTTGCTGCCCGACGAGATTCGCCTGCGCCGCCAGCAGATCGAGCCGCTCGCCGCCGAACACATCGGGCGACCAGCTCAGCGCGAGACCCGCGCCCGCCTGCTTCACATAGCCGAGCGGCGGCGGCGTGTTCTGCCGCGCATACGCGCCCTGCGCCGTGAAGTCGAGCTGCGGCAGCAGCGCCGCGTGCTTCTGCGTCGTGATCGATTGCGCCTGCTTCACGCGCTCGGCGGCGGCCTGCAAGTCGAGATTGCCGCCCAGCACCGTGGCGAGCAGCGCGTCGAGCGTCGGGTCGTCGAATTGCGCCCACCAGGCGCGGGCGTCGACGGCGTCCTGCGGGGCGTCGATGCGCCACGCGGCGGGCGCGGTGTCGTGCACGGTCGCGGGCAAATCGGCGTGTTGCGCGGGCTGCACGGCGCAGGCCGCGAGCGCGAGTGCCGAAAGCGTCGACAACGCAAAGCGAATCGGCTTCAGAGGAGAAAGCGTCGAACGTGACATGGTGAGCCTCGGAGATTCAATGCAAACTTCGGTGCGAACTTCGGTGCGAACTTTATTGCGGACTCAATGCGCGTCCGGCGGCGGCGCGGCCGTCGTGATCGGCCGCGAAAACGCCACGCAGACAATCGCCACCACGAAGCACAGCGACAGCACGAAGAACGTATCGGAGAACGTCATGACGAGCGCTTCGCGCAGCACCAGCGCGTGCAGTTGCGCGAGTCCCGTTTGCGCGGCGTCGAGCGTGTTGCCCGCCATCGTCGACCAGTACGCGGTGCGTCCGGCAAGCAATAATTCGACTTGCGGCACGCCGTGCGTCACGCTCTCGTTCAGACGCAGATAGTGAAAGTTCAGGCGATCGTTGAGCATCGTCGCGCTCACTGCAATGCCGATCGCGCCGCCCAGATTGCGCATCAGATTGAACAGCCCGCTCGCCGATTTCAGCCGCGAAGGCGGCAGCGAACCGAGCGACATCGTCACGATGGGCGGAACCGCGAATTGCTGGCCGATGCCGCGCAGCGCCTGCGGCAGCAGGAATTGCTGCCAGCCCCAATCGTGCGTGAGCGGCACGTAGAGATAACAGCCGAGCCCGAAGCACACGAGCCCGAACAGCAGCAGCGCACGCATGCTGAAATAGCGCGTGGCGAACGCGTAGAAGCCGAGCGCGATCAGCTGGAACGCGCCCACCGAAAGCAGCGACAAACCAATCTGCAACGAGCTGAATCCGCGCACTTCGGCGAGAAACAGCGGCGTGAGAAACACGGCCACGAAGATGCCGATGCCGGTCACGAACGACAGCACGCTGCCGATGCCGAAGTTGCGCACCGAGAGCGCGCGCAGATCGACGATCGGATCTTTCGCGGTGAACGCATGCACGATGAACAGAAAGCCGCCGATGGCCGCGATCCACGCGCAGAACACGATCGCGTCGTCGCCGAACCAGTTCTTGCGCGGCCCTTCTTCGAGCACGTATTCGAGGCAGCCGAGAAACGCGCTCATCAGCACGATGCCGAGATAATCGCCGCGCTTGATCAGCGAGAGATCGGGTTCGTCGATATGCACGTATTTCGGCACCAGCGCGGCCACGGCGATGCCGGGCACGAGGTTCAGATAGAACAGCCAGTGCCACGACCACTGATCGGTGATCCAGCCGCCGATCACGGGACCGAGCGTGGGCGCGAGCGAGGCCAGCGCGCCGATGGTCGTCGAGGCCACGATGCGCTGCTTGCCGGGAAACAGCACGAACGCCGTGGTGAACACGGTGGGAATCATCGCCGCGCCGAGCGCGCCTTGCAGCGCGCGGAAGATGATCATCGAGTTGATGTCCCACGCGAGGCCGCACAGCATGCTCGTGATCGTGAACCCCACCGCCGAGCCGACGAACAGCCAGCGCGTCGAGAACACTTTCGAGAGCCAGCCCGACATCGGAATCACCATGATTTCGGCGATCAGATACGCGGTCTGCACCCACGAGAGTTCGTCCTGGCTCGCGGACAGTCCGCCGCCGATATCGCGCAGCGACGAAGCGACGATCTGGATATCGAGCGTGGCCATGAAGAAGCCGATGCACATCAGCGCGAACGCGAAGGCGCGCTGCGCCATCGGCTGTTCGTGCGGCTGGAGCGGGCGCGGCGCGGCTGCGCTCACAGTCTCGCTTGCGGCCTGCGTGGGGCGCACTTCGAGTTCGGTGGTCGGGGCGTTCATGTCGGGTCCGTGGCGGTCATTGCGCGGCGGCGTGCTGCGCACCGCTGTCTAGATGCACCTTCACCGTCGCCGAGAGGCCCGGACGCAGCACGCCCTCCATGCCCGGCGGCACCTGCACGCGAATGCGCACCGGCACGCGCTGCACGATCTTCGTGAAGTTGCCGGTCGCGTTCTCGGGCGGCAGCACGCTGAAGGTCGCACCCGTGGCCGGCGCGAGACTTTCGACCTTGCCGTGCAGTGTGCCGCTCGCGGCGTCGAGTTCGACGTCGGCGGCATCGCCCGCATGCATCTTGCGGAGCTGGTCCTCCTTGAAATTCGCGTCCACCCAGAGGTCCGACGCGGGCACCACGGTCAGCAGCGGCGCGCCCACATTCGCGAGCATGCCCACACGCGCCGTGCGATTGCCGATGAAACCGTCCACCGGCGCGCGGATCGTCGTGTAATCGACGTTGAGCGCCGCGAGACGGCGGCTCGCTTCGGCGGTCGCCACGCGCGCCTGCGCGTCGACGATCTGCGCGGCCAGCACGTCGAGCTGACGCTGCGCCGCCAGCACCGCCGCGCCGCTTTTCGCGACAGACGCCTGAGCTTTCACGGCGTCGGCGTCGGCGCGTTCGACGAGTTGATTCGACACCGCGTCGTCCTTCACGAGCGCGCGGTAACGCGTCTGGTCCTGCGCGCTGCGCGTGAGTTCGGCGTTCGAGGCGCGCGCCTCGGCCTGGCTCTGATTGATGACGGCGGCTTGCAGCGTGCGGCGTGCGTCGAGTTCCGCCACGGCGGCGCGCGCGCTCGCGAGTTCGGCGTCGGCCTGCGCGAGCTTCGCGTCGTAGTCGCGCGCGTCGAGCCGGATCAGCACCTGGCCAGCCTTCACGCGCTGGTTGTCCTGCACGTCGATCTCGGCGACGAAGCCGCTCACGCGCGGCGCCATCACCGTGACGTTGCCGCCCACGTAGGCGTCGTCGGTGGACTGCACGAAGCGCAGCACGAGGAACCAGTAGCCCAGCGCCGCGGCGAGCACGAGCGCCACGGCGCCGACTGCGAGGCGCATCCAGGGCAGACGCGCCCGTTCGCGCGGCGCGGCGCCCGTGGCAGGAGTGGAAGGACTCGACATGACGTTCACCTGTGTATATGCACTAATGAGAATAAAAAAATACCGCAGCGTGATGAAACCGATGCGTACCGACTCACACCGCCCGCGTGATGCGCAGCAATTCGCGCCTGAGCCACGCGGCGCGCTGCGCGCCGAAACGGCGCTCGAATTCGTCCTGCGCGGCGCGCCAATGCACGCCCGCTTCGCCCAGCCGCTCGCGCCCCGCCGCCGTCAGCGCGACCTGGCGGCGGCGGCAATCCGCGCTTTGCGACGCGTGCTCGCCGTCCGTTGCCGAATGCTTTGCGGCCGCCAGATCGGCGACCAGACCGCTGCGCAGCAAGGGCCGCAGCGCGCGCACCAGCGTCGTGCGTTCCATCACCATCGTGCGGGCGAGTTGCGCCATCGTCAGCGAGGGTTGGCCTTGCGCCGGGTCCGCCGGGTCCGTCGCGCCGAGCGCGCCGAGTATGCTGAACTGCGTGGGCGTGAGCCCCGCCGCGCTCAGATGCCGCTCGTAAAGCTGCGAAAGATGGCGCGCCGCCTGACGCACCGCGAAGCAGTCGTCGTGCTCCAGAGCGAGGGCGGAAAACGACTGCGCCGGCGAAGAACGGTCATAAGTGTGCATACGCACAGATTAGACGGCGCGCCGGGCCGCCACAACTGCCGCGCGCGGCATCACACTATGACCGCGGCGGCAACAATCGCTGCGCAACGCGCGATGACGAGGTTATGAAGCGGCTATGAAGCAGCAATGAAGCAGACGCTGAGTTTTCAGCCGACTCGCTGTTCCTGCGCGTCGGCGAGCGCCTGGGTATGCGGCTGGGCGTGCGTGACGCCGCCGAAAAACTCCGTCGCGTGATCGATGAAAGCGCGCACCTTGGCGGGCAGCAGCGTGCGCGAGGTATACGCGAGGCGGATCTCGATCTGCATGTCGCTGATCGGGAAGTCGTCGAGCAACGTGACGAGGCGGCCCGCCGCCAGATCCGCCTGCACCAGCGCGACCGGCAGAATGCCGATGCCGAAGCCTTCCAGCACCATCGCGCGATTGAACTCGGGATTGTTCGACGCGATCTCGTACTTCAGCTGCACGGTCACGTCGTCCTCGCCATCGGGGCCGCGAAACGTGAGCGAGGGCTTGCGCAGCGACGGCGGCATCGGCACGAAGACGTGCTGCGCGAGATCGGCGGGATGGCGCGGCGTGGACGTGGCCGCGAGATACGCGGGCGAGGTGACGAGCGCGAGCGGAATGCGTTCGAGCAGCTTCGTCACCGTGGTGTCGTTGTTGAGCATGAACGGCAGCACGAGGCCGAGGTCGTAGCCGTCGGCGACCAGATCGACCTGACGCTCGGTCAGCATCACGTCGAGCGTGACCTTCGGATGCGCGCGCTTGAAGCTCGAAATGAGCGGCACGAGCCGGTTCACCGTGGCCGTGGTGTGCGCGACGAGGCGCAGCACGCCGTTGGCTTCGCGCGTCTGCTCGGTGGCGCCCGCCTCCAGCGCGTCGAGGTCGTCGAGCACGCGGCAGCAGCCGTCGTAGAAACGCTCGGCGGCCTCGGTCAGCGACACCGCGCGCGTGGTGCGGTGAAACAGGCGGCTGCCGAGCCGCTTTTCCAGCCGCGCGATCGCACGCGAGACGACCGGCGTGGCGAGGCCGTGCATGTCCGCGGCGCGCGTGAAGCTGCGCGCCTCGACCACGGAACGGAAGATCCGCAAGGTGTCGATATAGTCCATGGCGATGACGATGAAGTTCGAGCGAGTGTAATGCGCCGCGCGCAAACGCGCTTGACGTACTCGGCATACGCGGCGTAAGCGACGTACGCGGCGCGTTCGTCTGCCTGGCTCAGTTCGCCCCTTCCGCGCCGCCGAACACTTCCAGGCAGAACGCGCAGCCGTCTTCCGAGAGGCTCGCGCGGCCCGTGCCGTCCTCGGCGAGCGTGGTGACCACGAGGCCGCTGTCGACGAGTCCGGTCAGGTGGCGGCGCAGACCGCTCATCGGCACGCCCGCCTGCTTCGAGAGCTTGGCGAGCGACCACTCGCGTCCGGGCGTCTCGCGATGCGCGCGCCAGAGCTGTTCGAGGATCGCGACCAGCGCGGGATCGACGTCGCCGTCCGCGCCGTCTTCGTCGCCGGGCACGCCGTGGCTGCCGTTGCCGTTATGCAGGTCGTCGTCCTTGTCTTCGTCGTGCATCGTGCGTCTCCTCAGGCCATCTTCGCGGCCAGCTCGCCGAGCGTCTTCAGCGCCGCCTCGGTCTGCGCGGTCCACGGATAGCTATAGTTCAGGCGAATGTAGTGGTGAAAGTCGTTGCGCATCGAAAACATATATCCCGGCCCGATGGTGATGCCCTGCGCGAGCGCGGCCTGATAGAGCCGCATCGAATCCACGCGCGGCGGCAGTTCGACCCACAGCACGTAGCCGCCCTGCGGATCGGACGTGCGCGTGCCCGCCGGAAAGAAACGCTCGACCATCGCCTTCATGAGCCGCGCCTGCTGCCGGTAAAAGCGCCGCAGACGACGCAGATGACGGTCGTAGCCATCATGGCGCAGATAGTCGGCGAGCGCCACCTGCGGCACCGACGGCGTCGTGAGCGTATTGAGGAACTTGAGCTTTTCGACCTGCGCGCGATAGCGGCCCGGCATCGCCCAGCCGATCCGGTACGACGCCGAAAGACTCTTCGAGAACGACGCGCAGTGCAGCACCAGCCCGCGCGTGTCGAACTGCTTGAGCGACGATGGCCGCGTATCGCCGTAATACAGCTCCTGATAGACGTCGTTCTCGATCACGGGCAGATCGTGCGCCTGCGCGATTTCCACGAGCCGCGCCTTGCTGGCGTCGGGCATGCTGAAGCCCAGCGGATTCTGGAAGTTCGGCATCACCATGCAGGCCGCGACCTTCTGGCGCGCGAGCACGCGTTCGAGCGCGTCGAGGTCGATGCCGGTGTCCGGGTGCGTGCTCACTTCGATCGCGCGCATGCCCAGACGCTCGATCGCGTGGAGCATCGCGTAGTAGGTGGGCGATTCGACGGCCACGGTGTCGCCGGGACGCGCCACGGCCTGCAGGCTCAGGTTGATGGCCTCGGTCGCGCCCACGGTAATGACGATTTCGTCCGGGTCGATGGTCGCGCCGTTCTCCGCGTAGCGGCGCGCGATCTGGCGGATCAGCTCGGGATTGCCGGGCGGCAGGTCGTCGATCAGGTTCCAGCTCGCGTGACGCCGCGCGATGGCGTTCGCGTACTGATTGATGCGTCGCCACGGATACAGCGCCGGGTCCGGATACGGCGAGCCGAGCGGCACCGCGTCCTGCGCGCCGATGGTGCGCAGGGTGGAGAGCACGAGGCGGCTCACGTCCACGGGCGCGGGCGCCGAGGCCGGCGGCAAAGCAGGCGGCGCGGC
>NZ_JAAGPN010000330.1:0-7598 GCF_017104805.1 Paraburkholderia sp. Ac-20347
CGCGCTGCGCTTTCACGCCGACGCGCCGCTCGCCGACACCGCGCATGAAGCCGCGTTCGCCTACGTGCACGACGCCGCCGCGCTGCCGCCGCTCGATGCGTTCGCGTGCGGCACGCCCGAATCGCCGGAGCAGTCGGCCACCGTGTTCGTGCGCGTCGACTCGCTGACCGAAGGCGCGCCGCTCACGCTGCGCGGCCCCGGCATCGAATCGACGCAAACCATCGCGCCCGCCGGACTGCCCGCGCGTTTCTGGCAGGAACGCGCCGCACTCGCGCCGCTCTTTCCGTGCGGCATCGACTTCTATTTCGTCTGCGGCGACCGCCTCATGGGCCTGCCGCGCACGACTCGCGTGGAGATGAACTGATGTACGTCGCCGTCAAAGGAGGAGAGCGCGCGATCGAAGCGTCGTGGCGCCTGCTCGACAAGGCACGCCGTGGCGACACGAACGTGCCCGAGCTGAGCGTCGCGCAGATCCGCGAACAGATGCGCCTCGCCGTGGCGCGCGTGATGGCTGAAGGCTCGGTCTACGACGAGGAACTCGCCGCGCTCGCGATCAAGCAGGCCGCGGGCGATCTCGTCGAAGCGATCTTTCTGCTGCGCGCGTATCGCACGACGTTGCCGCGTTTCGGCTATACGCTGCCCGTGGAAACGGAAAACATGGCGGTGGAGCGCCGCATTTCCGCGACCTTCAAGGACGTGCCCGGCGGCCAGGTGCTGGGCGCGACTTACGATTACACGCAACGTCTGCTCGATTTCGCACTGCTCGCGGAAGGCGACAATGATACGGATACCGAATCAATTTCGCCCGTACAGCCGCAGCAGGAATCGGAGCCGATGCCGCGCGTCGTCACGCTGCTCGACAAGGAAGGGCTGATCGAACAGGAAACGGCCACGCCCGACGCCGCCGAACCCGGCGATCTGTCGCGCGAACCGCTGTCGTTTCCCGCCGACCGCTCGGTGCGCCTGCAAAACCTCGCGCGCGGCGACGAAGGCTTTCTGCTCGCGATGGGCTACGCCACGCAGCGCGGCTACGCACATTCGCATCCGTTCGCGGGCGAGATCCGCTTCGGTTCGGTGGCCGTGGAAATGGTGCTCGACGAACTGGGCGAAGCGGTCGAGATCGGCGAAATCGACTTGACCGAGTGCCAGATGATCAACCAGTTCGCGGGCAGCAAGGATGTGCCACCCGCCTTCACGCAAGGTTACGGCCTCACGTTCGGCCATGCGGAGCGCAAGGCGATGGCGATGGCGCTGGTCGATCGCGCGCTGCGTGCGGAAGAACTCGGCGAGACGCTCGCCTCGCCGACCCAGGACATCGAATTCATGCTCTCGCACAGCGACAACGTGGAGGCCTCGGGTTTCGTGCAGCATCTGAAACTGCCGCATTACGTGGACTTCCAGTCCGAACTCGAACTCGTGCGCCGCCTGCGCGCGCAGCACGAAGGAGAAGCTGCATGAACGCTCCCGATACGTTCGACACGGCGCTCGCCTCGCACGAAACGCAGGCCGCCGACGGCTACAACTTCGCCTATCTCGACGAGCAGACCAAGCGCATGATCCGCCGCGCGCTGCTCAAGGCGGTGGCGGTGCCCGGCTACCAGGTGCCGTTCGCCTCGCGCGAAATGCCGCTGCCGTATGGCTGGGGCACGGGCGGCATTCAGGTGACGGCGGCGATCATCGGCGCGAACGACACGCTCAAGGTCATCGACCAGGGTTCCGACGATACGACCAACGCCGTGAACATCCGCCGCTTTTTCGCGCGCACGACGGGCGTGGCGACCACGCGCCGCACGAGCGAAGCGACCATCGTGCAGACGCGCCACCGCATTCCCGAAACGCCGCTCACCGAGAAGCAGATTCTCGTCTATCAGGTGCCGATGCCCGAGCCGCTGTACCGCCTGGAACCGCGCGTGGCCGAATGCAAGAAGCTGCACGCGCTCGCCGATTACGGGCTCATCAGCGTGAAGCTCTACGAGGACATCGTGCAGCACGGCAGCATCGCGACCACCTACGACTATCCCGTGATGGTGAACGGCCGCTATCTGACCTCGCCTTCGCCGATCCCGAAGTTCGACAATCCGAAGCTGCACATGAACGCCGCGCTGCAATTGTTCGGCGCGGGCCGCGAGCGCCGCATCTACGCGATTCCGCCTTATACGTCGGTGAAATCGCTCGACTTCGACGATCACCCGTTCGAAGTGCAGCGCTGGGAGCACGCGTGCGCGCTGTGCGGTTCGCGCGAGAGTTTCCTCGATGAGATGATCGTCGACGATGCGGGCAAGCGCATGTTCGTCTGCTCGGACAGCGATTATTGCCACGATCGGCGAGAACATCAGGATAGCGAATCATCTTCGCTGAACGAGCATTCGATTCAACCGGGAGAACACGCATGACGCCGCTTCTCAGCGCCCGCCGGCTCACGAAACAGTTCGGCGGCAAGAACGGCTGCCGCGACGTGAGCTTCGACCTGTATCCCGGCGAAGTGCTCTGCATCGTCGGCGAATCGGGCTCGGGAAAAACGACGCTGCTCAACACGCTCGCGCTGCGCACGCCCGCCGATTCCGGCGCGCTGAACTACGTGAACGTCAACGGCGAAACGCTCGATCTGCGCACGCTTTCCGAGCCGCGCCGCCGTCTGCTCGCACGCACCGAATGGGGCTTCGTGCAGCAGAATCCGCGCGACGGACTGCGTGCGGGCGTCTCGGCGGGCGCCAATATCGGCGAGCCGCTGATGGCCGTGGGCGCGCGTCATTACGGACAGATTCGCCACACCGCGCAGCAATGGATGTCGCGCGTCGAACTCGACGCCACGCGCATCGACGAACTGCCTTCGGCGTTTTCGGGCGGCATGCAGCAGCGTCTGCAGATCGCGCGCAATCTCGTTACCGGTCCGCGCCTCGTGTTCATGGACGAACCCACCGCGGGCCTCGACGTCTCGGTGCAGGCGCGCCTGCTCGACCTGCTGCGCACGCTCACGACCACGCTGCATCTTTCGGTGCTGATCGTCACGCACGACATCGGCGTGGCGCGTCTGCTCGCGCATCGCCTGATGGTGATGCAAGGCGGCACGGTGGTGGAATCGGGCCTGACCGATCAGGTGCTCGACGACCCGCAGCATCCCTATACGCAGACGCTGGTGGCCTCGGTGCTGCCGGTCTAGGATGGTGAACACGATGACTCTCAATCCCTCATCCGCGCGCGCGTTCGCCGAGCGCCCCGCGCTCATGCTGCGCGCCGAAGACGTGCGCAAGACCTTCACGCTGCATGGCCAGGGCGGCATCGGTATCGAAGCGCTCGCGGGCGTGTCGCTCGATGTCGAACGCGGCGAATGCGTCGTGCTGGTCGGTCCGTCGGGCGCGGGCAAGAGCACCTTCTTGCGCTGCCTCTACGGCAACTATCTCGCGAGCGGCGGCACCATCGCGATCCGCGACGACGCGCTGCCGCAACAGCATCTGGCGATCACGGGCGCCGAACCGCACGACGTGCTGCGTCTGCGCCGCAACGTGGTGGGCTACGTGAGCCAGTTTCTGCGCGTGATTCCGCGTGTGAGCACGCTCGATATCGTGGCCGCGCCGCTGGTTGCACGCGGCGTCGACGAAGACGACGCGCGCGAACAGGCCGCGCAACTGCTCGCGCGCCTGAACGTGCCGCAGCGTTTGTGGCCGCTCGCGCCCGCGACGTTCTCGGGCGGCGAGCAGCAACGCGTGAATATCGCGCGCGGACTGATCGCGCAGCATCGCGTGCTGCTGCTCGACGAACCCACGGCATCGCTCGATGCGGAAAACCGCGCCGTGGTCGCGCAACTGATCGTCGAGGCGCGCGAGCGCGGCGCGGCGATCGTCGGCGTGTTCCATGACGAGGACACGCGCGAGCGCGTCGCCACGCGCGTGCTGACGCTCGCCGCGCCGCGCGCGCCGATCGGCCTGCAAGCCGGGATGGAAACCCACGCCGTCGCCTGAAAAACGACGCGAAGAAACTGCACTGTGTCACGCGCCGCGCGCACACTGAAGCCTGTGCGCCGCGCGCGCCCCAACCTGATGACGACCTGATTTCTGGAGCCCGACGATGTTGATCACCAACGCTCGCATCGTGACGCGAGACGACGTATTCACCGGCACGCTGCGCGTGGAAGACGGCATGATCCGCGAGCTGTCGCGCGGCACGACCGCCGCGCCCGACGCCGAAGACTGGGAAGGCGATTTCCTGCTGCCCGGCCTCGTCGAACTGCATACCGACAACCTCGAAAAACACCTCGCGCCGCGTCCCGGCGTGCACTGGAACATCGACGCCGCGTTCGTGATCCACGACGCGCAGATCGCCGCCGCGGGCATCACCACGGTGTTCGACGCGCTCGCCATCGGCACGCGTCTTTCCGTGGGCGTGCGCGGCCGCGACGTGCAGCTCGCGAGCGCCGCCGCGCTGTCGCGCTTCACCGAGCGCAAGCTGCTGCGCGCCGATCACTTCCTGCATCTGCGCTGCGAAATCGCCACCGAAGACGTGATCGAGCTGTTCGACACGCTCAGCGCGCATCCGCTGCTGCGCCTCGCCTCGGTGATGGACCACACGCCCGGCCAGCGCCAGTGGCACGACCGCGCGCAGTGGCGCCGCTATCAGGAGCGCCACGGCAAATGGACCGACGAGCACGCCGACAACCTGCTCGCCGAAATGGCCACCGAGCAGGAGCGTTACGCCGATGCACACCGCCGCGAGATCGTCGGGCGCTGCCGCGCGCGCAACATTCCGCTCGCGAGCCACGACGACACGCTGATCGAGCACGTCGAGCAGGCCGCGGAAGAAGGCATCGTGCTGGCCGAATTCCCGACCACGCGCCTCGCCGCCGAAGCCTCGAAGCAGCGCGGCATCGCCACCATCATGGGCGCGCCGAACGTGGTGCGCGGCGGCTCGCATTCGGGCAACGTCTCGGCGCTCGAACTGGCGCAGGCGGATCTGCTCGACATCCTCTCGTCGGACTACGTGCCGTCGAGTCTGCTGACCGCCGCGTTCGACCTCGTGACCAAGGCCGACTGGACGCTGCCGCGCGCCGTCGCCACGGTGTCGTGGGAACCCGCGCGCAAGGCCGGTCTGCACGACCGCGGCGCGATCGAACCGGGCCTGCGCGCCGACTTCGTGCGCGTGACGATGCTCGATTCGCTGCCGGTGCCGCGCGCGACGTGGCGCGCGGGTCAGCGAGTGGTGTGAGCGCGTTGAGCGCGCTTTAAGCATGCATTGAAGTAGAGCCAGCGAGATTGCTGCATTGCAGTACCGGCGCGCCGTGGCTGTCGACCTGGCCAACGGCGCGCCGTCGTTTCGATTTCAACTTCCCTTCATGTACCGCGCATCGCACCGCATCGGTGCTTGCGCAATCATCCGACTGTTGCGGCAGAGCATCGCAATCGCGCTCGCCGAGGCGCGCCGCGGCCCTGCGCCGATACGTCGCGCGCCTTGTCCGGCAAGGCTTTGCGGCCGAAGCGATCGATTCGCCGGCGGCCGTTAGAGCGTTGGCTCGCCCGCCATCCGGTATTTCACTAGCGACGCAGCAATTTTGACCGGGTAAGCTTTGCGGCGCCGCTCGCAACACGCCCAACGTGAAGTGCGAGGCCACCACAGTTCCAGCGCGAGCCGCGCCGGAACACAGCACGGCGGCGGCACGACCGCACGCTGCGCGCCCTGAACCATACGAGGAGTACACATAGTGAAGAAACTGCTTGCCGCCCTGTCGGTTGCCCTGCTGGCCGTCTCGGCCGGTGCCGCCCAAGCCAAGGACTGGACCACCGTGCGCTTCGGCGTCGACGCGAGCTACGCGCCGTTCGAATCGAAAGCACCCGATGGCAAGCTGGTCGGCTTCGACATCGACCTCGGCAACGAAATCTGCAAGCGCATGAACGCGAAGTGCGTGTGGGTCGAGCAGGATTTCGACGGCATGATTCCGGGCCTGAAGGCCAAGAAGTTCGACGGCGTGCTCTCGTCGATGACCATCACCCCGCAGCGTGAAGAGCAGATCGCTTTCTCGGCGAAGCTGTTCAACACGCCGACGCGCCTCGTCGCCAAGAAGGGCACGAGCTTCCAGCCGACGGCTGACTCGCTCAAGGGCAAGTCGGTGGGCGTCGAGCAAGGCACGATCCAGGAAACCTACGCCAAGGAAAACTGGGCGCCGAAGGGCGTGAACGTGGTACCTTACCAGAACCAGGACCAGGTCTACGCCGACCTGATCTCGGGCCGTCTGGACGCCGCGCTGCAAGACGAAGTGCAAGCCGACCTCGGCTTCCTGAAGACCCCGCGCGGCGCGGGCTTCCAGTTCGCGGGCAAGGAAATCCCGACGGGCGCTGCCGCCATCGGCCTGCGCAAGGAAGACACCGACCTGAAGGCGAAGATCGACAAGGCCATCGCCGAGATGATCAAGGACGGCACGTACAAGAAGATCGAAGCCAAGTACTTCGACTTCGACGTGTACGGCAACTAAGCATCGCCGTTGCCTTCCTGCGACCGCCGCCGAGCGGTCCGCGAGATGCAAAAAGCCCAGACCCCGGTCTGGGCTTTTTGCTTTCCGGCGCGCGCACGGTGCGAAGATCCAACATCGCCCGGGCATCAACCAGGCTACGCGCGACGCCGCACCCCGATTCAGCCCACCGCGCATATCGGCTAAGATCATGGGCACCGGTCCGCCTGCGGACCAAACCTACTGCCACTCCGAACGCGCCTCGCGCTCATCCGCGTCGCGCGCACTCATCATGCAAACCCGCAACCATCCGCTGATCGCGCCCGCGCTCGGTACCGCGCGACAGATCACGAGCTTCCACTACGGCCCGGCGGCTGATCCGTCCGCGGACCAGACAGGCGCGCCGAAGGTCTACATCCAGTCGTCGCTGCATGCCGACGAACTGCCCGGCATGCTCGTTTCGTGGACGCTGCGCCGCAAGCTCGCCGCGCTCGAAGCCGCCGGACGCCTGCGCGGAGAGATCGTGATCGTGCCGGTGGCGAATCCGATCGGCCTGAACCAGCACTGGCTCGGCCATCTCGTGGGCCGCTTCGAATCGAACACCGCGCAGAATTTCAATCGCAATTTCCACGACCTCACGGCGCTCGTGCTGCCGCACATCGAAGCGAGCCTGGGCACCGACGCCGCCACGAACCTCAAGACCATTCGCCACGCGATGGGCGAGGCGCTCGCGGCGCAGCAGCCGCAGACCGAACTCGATTCGCAACGCCTCGCGCTGCAACGCCTGTCGTACGACGCCGACATCGTGCTCGACCTGCATTGCGACTGGGAAGCCGCGATGCACATCTACACGAACCCGGAGCTGTGGCCGGAAGTCGAGCCGCTCGCGCGCTATCTGGACGCCAAGGCGTCGCTGCTGGCGCTGAATTCGATCGGCAATCCGTTCGACGAAATCCACAGCTTCTGCTGGAGCGAGTTGCGCGAGCGCTTCGGCGAGCGTTTCCCGATTCCGCACGGCTCGATTTCGGTGACGGTGGAACTGCGCAGCCAGCGCGACGTCTCGCATGAATTCGCCGAGCACGACGCCCAGGCGATCGTCGAGTATCTGACCGCGCGCGGCGTGATCGCCGGCGCGGCCGCCGCGCTGCCGCCGCTCGCGCAT
>NZ_JAAGPN010000331.1:0-7574 GCF_017104805.1 Paraburkholderia sp. Ac-20347
GGCGGCGGCGCGTCCGCGGCCGTCGCTCGCGGCGCCATCGCACCGGCCGTCTCGCGCCCTGTGCCACTCTCGGCGCCGCTCAGCGGCGGACGCGGTTGAGCGAGCGCGCTGCGCGTCCTCGTCGGCTTCATTGCATGTGCATCCCGCCGTTGATGGCGATATCGGCGCCCGTGATGAACGCCGCGTCGTCGGAACAAAGGAACGCGACCAGCGCCGCCACTTCCTCGGGCCGACCGAGACGGCCGACCGGAATCTGCGGCAGGATGCGCGTCTTCATCACCTCTTCGGGGACGGCCTCGACCATCTGCGTGGCGAGATAGCCCGGCGACACCGTGTTCACCGTGACGCCCTTCTTCGCCACTTCGAGCGCGAGCGATTTCGTGAAACCGTGCAGCCCCGCCTTCGCCGCCGCGTAGTTGGTCTGCCCGAACGCGCCGCGCGAACCGTTCACGGAACCCACGTTGACGATGCGCCCGTAGCCGCGTTCGAGCATGCCCGGCAGATAGGGTTTCGTGACGTTGAAGAGCGCGTCGAGATCGGTGCGCAGCACGCAGTCCCAATCGGCTTTCGTCATCTTCACGAAGCTGCGGTCGCAGGTGATGCCCGCGTTGTTCACGAGCACGTCGATGCGGCCCAACTCCGCGAGCACGCGCTCGGCCGTGCGCGCGCAGTCGTCGTGATCGGCGACGTCCATCGTGTAGTGTTCGAACGCGCGACCCGCCGCGCGCTCCGCGTCGAGCCACGCGGCGACGTGATCGTTGCCCTTCGAACACGACACGGCGACCTTGAAGCCCGCCGCGGCGAGGCTGCGGCTGATCGCGGCGCCCAGCCCGCCCATGCCGCCGGTGACGAAAGCGATGCGCTCAGCGTCCATGCTGACCTCCGTCGGCGCTGGCTTCCTGCTTCTTCGACGCGCGCGCGCCGCCCGCGGCCGGACTGGACGCGGAGGCATTCGCCGCATGCGCCATCGTGTTCGCGGCGCCCGCCGCCTGCGCCGCCGCGCCGTTCATCGCACGCTCGAACGCGGCCATCCACTCGCGCATCGGCAACGCCGCGCCAGTCTTCGACTCGACCGCCGCACGCTGCAAGGATTCGAGCGACGTCTGCCAGTGCTGCGCCATGTCGCGCACGCTGTCGCTCCATGCGCCCGCATTCTGCATCGAGTCCGTCACGCCCTCCTGCCAGAGCGCCGCGCTCGCGCTCATATAGTCGCGCCAGACCGTTTGCGCCGCCGCCGAAAAATCGTTCCAGTCCTGCGCGCCATGCAGCGATTCGAGCGTGCCTTCGAGCGCATGGCGGTCGCGTTCGAGGCGGCGTTGCCAGAGTTTGAGCGCCTGCTCGCGCCATTGCTGTTGATGCACGAGCAGTTGCAGCGCGGCGGACGCGCTGGTGCGGCATGCATCGAACGTCGGATGGGAAGCTTGGGTCATGGTCGAGGTCCTCACGATGGTGCGGGACCCGGCTCATCGCCGGGCGGCATGGATGCGCCGCCGCGCGTTGCGCTGCACAAGCGCGCACGCGACGATCGCGGTCCCGTCGACTCGCGGCGGCGCACTGCCGACCGCTGCATCGCAACAAACACGTCTTGATGCGATGCAGCGAATCAATCGTTCGGACTACAACCTATTGCCGCGCCGACGGGATCGAACCCACATCATAGGCACGAAGCTCCGCGCCCGCGCGCCGCATGACGGTGACACGACTGATCGACGTCATATTTTGGGATTTCCACTACGCCAAAACGCATCGCCAGTCGGGCGCGCCCGTCTTTTTCCCGACAGATCATCAGGCGCGGACCGAAGTGATCGGAGACTTTTTCTGCTTACGCCGCGTGCGGATCCTCGTTGCGCACGAGCATGACGGGGCGATCCGCCGTGCGCAGAAAACTCTCGGCGACGCTGCCGAGCAGAAGCCGCTTCACGCCCGACAACCCGCGCGTGCCCATGACGACGAGATCGGCGTCTTCCTCCGCCGCGATGCGGTAGATGACGGCCGCGATCTCCTCGCCGTTCGAATCGGCCGCGCGCGTGCTGCCATTCACGCCCGCGTCGGCGAGCGCGGTCTTCGCTTCGTCGAGCGCCTCGGTCGCGACATCGGCTTCGGCGGCATGACGCGTCTGTTCTTCCGCAAAACCCGAGCTGATATCGACGAGCCGCGCCGGATGCTGCACGACGTACAACGCGATAATCGCGCCGCCCGTCGCCTGCGCGATCTTGATCGCCTCGTCCAGCGCACGGCGTCCGCTGCGGCTACCGTCGACCGCCACCAGAATCTGCTTGTACATCGTGACCTCCCGGGCCTCGCCCATGATGCGCGGCGAACGGCTCATCCCGTTCGCGCATTCGAAAATCTGTTCGCCCGCTGTTTTGTTCTTTCGCTCTTTCAGCGCGCACTGTCTACATGAGGACGATCGCGCGCCGCTCAACGCATCGTCAAGACCGCCGCGCCCGTTAGCCGCCCCTCACGCAGATCGGCGAGCGCTTCGTTTGCGCGCGCGAGCGGATACGTCGTGGTCTCGATGTCGAGCGTGTGGCGCGCGGCGATCGCGATAAAGGCCGTGCCGTCGTCGCGCGTGAGATTCGCGACCGAGACGATGCGCCGTTCCTCCCAGAGCCACGCGTACGGAAACGACGGAATGTCGCTCATGTGGATGCCGCCGCAGACGACCGTGCCGCCCTTCGTCACCGCGCGCAACGCGGCGGGCACCAGCGCGCCGACCGGCGCGAACAGCAAGGCGGCGTCGAGCGGCTCGGGCGGCGTTTCGTCGCTGCCGCCGGCCCACGTCGCGCCGAGTCGCCGCGCGAAGTCCTGCGCGGCGGTGTCGCCGGGGCGCGTGAATGCGTAAACCGTGCGTCCCTGATATCGCGCAAGCTGGGCGACGATATGCGCCGCCGCGCCGAATCCGTAGATGCCGATGCAGTCCGCATCGCCGGCCAGCATGAGCGTGCGATAGCCGATGAGTCCCGCGCAAAGCAGCGGCGCCGCCGCGACGCTGCTGTACTGGCGCGGCAAATGGAAGCAGTAATGCGCGTCGGCGACGGTGCGTTCGGCGTAGCCGCCGTCGATCGTGTAGCCGGTGAAACCGGGCGCGTCGCAGAGATTTTCGCGGCCGCGCAGGCAGAAACGGCAGTGGCCGCAGGTGTGGCCGAGCCACGGCACGCCCACGCGGTCGCCGGGCGCGAAGCCTGTCACGCCTTCGCCGAGCGCCGCCACCGTGCCGACGATTTCGTGGCCCGGAATCACGGGCCGCTTCGGGTGCGTCAGGTCGCCGTCGACCACATGGAGATCGGTGCGGCACACGCCGCAAGCCTCCACGTCGATCAGCAATTCGCCCGCGCGCGGTGTCGGATCGGGCAGATCCACTTCGCGCAGTCGCGGACTCGTGCCGTCGAACAACATCGCTCGCATCGTCGTCCTCCTGGCTTTTTTGCCGTGCTGGGTGCCGTGTGGCGGGATCGCGTCGGAAGAGCCGTGCGCCGCACATCGCGCACGGGGACGCATCGTTCATGTTACGCGGTCGGCTCGCGCGCCGCGATGAGCGCGTCCGCTGCAGTGCGCTCCGCAGCGCACGCCGGATGCACACCAAACGCACACTCAGCGAAAGCGCTTCCATCGAACGTGGCACCATAGCGCGAGCCTCGACGCCACGCCAACGCCTGGCATGCGAGCGCCCGCCGACGGCCCGCGCGGCGCTTCGCCTGCGTCGCGACATCCGCAATCCAGCCCTCTCGCGCGCGACCGCCCTCGCGCGCCGATCCGTCCCATGCCGCGCCACCGCGCGCCACAGGAGCACGCATGAGCCCCATCACGCCCATCACCCCGTCTTCCCGCCCGACGCTTTCCGACGAACAGCTGCAGCACATGGACGCCTGGTGGCGCGCGGCGAACTATCTCTCGGTTGGCCAGATTTATCTGCTCGCCAATCCGCTGCTGCGCGAACCGCTGCAACTCACGCACGTGAAGCCGCGCCTGCTCGGCCACTGGGGCACCACGCCCGGCCTGAATTTTCTCTACACGCATTTGAACCGCGTCATCAACGAGCGCGATCTCGATCTGCTCTTTCTCGCGGGGCCCGGACACGGCGGCCCGGCCGTGGTCGCCAACACCTGGCTCGAAGGCACGTATAGCGAGACCTGGCCGAACGTGCCGCAGGACGAAGAAGGCATGGCCGTGCTGTTCAAGCAGTTCAGCTTTCCGGGCGGGATTCCGAGCCACGTTGCGCCGCAGACGCCCGGTTCGATCCACGAAGGCGGCGAGCTCGGTTACGCGCTGTCGCATGCGTATGGCGCGGTGTTCGACAATCCCGACCTGATCGTGGCCTGCGTGATCGGCGACGGCGAAGCCGAAACCGGTCCACTCGCCACCGCGTGGCACTCGAACAAGTTCCTCAATCCGGTGACGGACGGCGCGGTGCTGCCCATCCTGCATCTGAACGGCTTCAAGATCGCGGGGCCGACCGTGCTCGCGCGCATCGGCGACGAAGAACTCGCTTCGCTGATGCGCGGCTACGGTTACGAGCCCGTGTTCGTCGAAACCGAGGATCCCGTCGAGGGACATCGGTTGATGGCCGCTGCGTTCGATACGGTGTTCGACGAGATCGCGCGCATTCAGCAAGCCGCGCGCGCGCAGGCCGAAGCCGATCCGCAGGCGACCATCGAACGGCCGCGCTGGCCGATGATCGTGCTACGGACCCCTAAGGGTTGGACCGGCCCGAAGACCGTCGACGGACTCAAGACCGAAGGTTCGTGGCGCTCGCATCAGGTGCCGCTCGCGAACATCGCCAAGCCCGGTCACCTGGCGCTGCTCGAAAGCTGGATGCGCAGCTATCGGCCCGAGGAACTGTTCGACGAGCACGGCCACCTCGCGCCCGAGATTGCCGCGCTCTCTCCGCGCGGCGAACGGCGCATGAGCGCGAATCCGCGTTCGAACGGCGGCGGACGTGTGCGCGAACTGCGCGTGCCCGCGTTCGAGCGCCACGCCGTGGATGTGCCCTCGCCGGGTCAGGTCGACGCCGAAGCCACGCGCGTGATGGGCGCGTTCCTGCGCGAAGTCATGCGCGTGAATTTGCCGACGCGCAACTTCCGCATCTTCGGCCCCGACGAAACCGCCTCGAACCGCTGGTCCGACGTCTTCGACGTGACCTCGCGCACGTGGCTCGCCGACACCACGCCCGACGACGTGCAACTCGCGCAGGACGGCCGCGTGATGGAAATTCTCTCCGAGCACACCTGCCAGGGCTGGCTCGAAGGCTATCTGCTGACGGGGCGGCACGGCTTCATGTCGTGCTACGAGGCGTTCATTCACATCATCGATTCGATGTTCAACCAGCACGCGAAGTGGCTGAAGATCATCCGCGAGATTCCGTGGCGGCGGCCGCTGCCCTCGCTCAATTACCTGCTCACGTCGCACGTGTGGCGTCAGGACCATAACGGCTTCAGCCATCAGGACCCCGGTTTCATCGATTACGCGGTGAACAAGAAGGCGGACACGGTGCGCGTCTATTTGCCGCCCGACGCCAACACGCTGCTCGCCGTGACCGATCACGTGCTGCGCACCTGGAACCGCATCAACATCATCGTGGCGGGCAAGCAGCCGCAGGCGCAGTGGCTCGACATGGATGCGGCGATCCGCCATTGCGCGGACGGCATCGGCATCTGGCAATGGGCGAGCAACGACGAAGGCGGCGAGCCCGACGTGGTGATGGCCTGCGCGGGCGACGTGCCGACGCTGGAGACGCTCGCGGCCGTCGATCTGCTGCGCGGCTGGCTGCCCGATCTGAAAATACGCGTCGTGAACGTGGTGGATCTGATGACGCTCGAACCGGCCGACCGTCATCCGCACGGTCTGTCGGACGCCGATTTCAACGCGCTGTTCACCGTGAGCCGGCCCGTGATCTTCGCGCATCACAGCTATCCGTCGCTGATTCACCGCCTCACTTACCGGCGCGTGAATCACGCGAATATTCACGTGCACGGCTTTATCGAGGAAGGCACGACGACCACGCCGTTCGACATGACGGTGGTGAACCGGCTCGACCGCTTCCACCTTTGCGAAGCGGTGATCGACCGCGTGGAAGGCCTCGCGCAGCGCGCCGCGCACCTGCGGCAGACGCTGCACGACAAGCTCGCGGAGCATCGCCGCTACGTGGATGAATACGGCGACGACATGCCCGAGATCAAGAACTGGCGCTGGTCGCGCTCGCGCACGCCGCAGCCGGGCGGCGCGGACTGAAACCCGACCTGAGGCTCAAACGTGCGCGCTTCAGCGGGTTTTGACGCCGCCGAACACGCGCGCGAACGCGGTGCAGAACTGGTCGAGTTTGTCCGAGGCGAGGCAGTCGATGCCCGCCGCGCCCACCCGGCCGTTGCCGCCGGGGAACGCGCGGCACAGCTCGTCGGCGCCACGCGGACGCTCGATCGGCGCGCGCACGCTCGCGGCGTAGTTGCCGTCGGCGTTCACGCTGAGCACCGCGTGCGCGCACGACGGCTCTTCGAGCGCGAGCACGTTCGCGAACACGCCGCGCACGCGCCGCGCCCACGGTTCGTCGGGCAGCACGCAGACGCTGCCGTACTGGAACGCGACCAGCGGCGTGATTTCCTGGGCCAGTTCGAGGTCGTCGCGACGGCAGGCCGACAGACGCTGCATCAGCGGCGCCGAGGCGATGAACTCGAACGGATCGGCGTAAGGCTTGATCGCCTCGTAAAGCGCGGCGGGCGCGATGAAGAGATCGTCGACGCTGTCGCCATAAGCGTTGTAATTGAGCGACTCGCCGAGTTCGCGGAGCTGCTCCGTCTGCGTGTCCGTGAGGCCGGACTCGCGCGCGAGCGCCTGCGCCGTGGCGGGCAGATTGTCGCCGAACGCCGCCGCGATCGCCCACGGACGATGGCGGCCGCCCAGATGACGGTCGACCAGGACGCTCGTGCAGACCTGCGCGGTGGTGTCGATATGGGCGATCAGATTGACGTTGGCCGGCAGGTCGCCGGCGTGATGGTGGTCGAAGTACTCGACGTGCACGCCCTTGTGCAGCAAGGCGTTGACCGCTTCGCGATTGGTGTCGAACGAGATGTCGAGCACCGTGAGCGAGTCGCCTTCGTGCGCGTCCACGCGTTTGACGAGCGCGATGTCGCGCTTCACGCCGGTGACCAGCGTGGCTTCGCGCGGCCGGGCGAGTCGAAGCTGATGCAGCGCGCAAATGCCGTCCGCGTCGCCGTTGAATACATCGAAATGCGCCATGTGCCGAATAATCCGTTGCGTTGAGCCTCACAGTATCGCGCACAGGCGGCCAATCCCGCAAAGGGCGCCCGCGCCTGACGTCCGCGCGGGATGATTCGCTCAGTCGCGCGGATGCCGCGCCGGTGCGGTCATCGGAGCGCGACACGGGCGCGCACGCGAGACCGCGCCGCGTGGCCGGCGTACGGACGGCGCCCGTCGCGCGGTATGCTCGAATGCCCGACGAGGCTTGATGACGCTCGACGACGCTCGACGACGCGCTATGCAACCCTTCTCTGCCACCGACCGGATTCACCCGCCCTCGATGCCCGACGCCCGCCGCCCCGACCCACGCGCCCCGCTCC
>NZ_JAAGPN010000332.1:0-7461 GCF_017104805.1 Paraburkholderia sp. Ac-20347
TCGCGCACCAGCCGGCGCGCGCGCGGCAGCAGCGCGAGACACGCGGGCGTGGGCTGGGCCGTGTGTCCGCGCCGCGACAGCAGCGCAAAACCGAGTTCGCGTTCGAGCGCCTGCACGCGCTGGCCCATGGCCGCAGCCGTGACATGCTCGGTGCGCGCGGCATCGGCGATCGAACCGCAATCGACGATGGCGATCAGGCTCTTGAGATAGCGCGTCTCCAAAAGTTTTCCTTTCGATGCATAAAAAAATCCATGCTATCTCTTTTGAAGTCGCGCTGCTACGCTGGGCTTCATTCTTCCCCCCGATTACTCGAACACCGGAACACTGGAACGCTCATGCACACCGCTTTTCACCTCGCTTATCACGTTCGCGATCTCGACGCCTCGCGCGCTTTCTACGGCGATCTGCTCGGCTGCCGCGAAGGCCGCAGCACGGAAACGTGGGTCGATTTCGACTTCTTCGGCCATCAGATCTCGCTGCATCTGGGCGAGCCGTTTCCGGTGACGAACACGGGGCGCGTCGGCGATCGCTGGGTGCCGATGCCGCATCTGGGCCTCGTCATGGACATGCCCGACTGGCGCGCGCTCGCCGACCGCCTGAGCGCCAGCGGACTCGAATTCGTGATCGAGCCGACGATGCGTTTCGAAGGCCAGCCCGGTGAGCAGGCCACCATGTTCTTTCTCGATCCGTGCGGCAATCCCATCGAGGTGAAGGGCTTCGCGAATCTCGGCAAGGTGTACGCAAAATGAGGCGCGTGCTGCCGTTCATCGCCAATCCCGACTACGCGTTCACGGCGCAATGGCTCGCCGCGTTGCAGGCGGCGATGCCGCAGGAAACGCTCGTCGCGCTCGACGACATGAGCGAGGCCGAGCGCGCGGACTGCACGGTGGCGATCGTCGCGAATCCGCGTCCCGAGGATCTGCGGCGGCTGCCGAATCTGCGCTGGGTGTATAGCGTGTGGGCGGGCGTCGAGCGCCTCGTCGCCGATCTCGCCGACATGAAGCTGCAGATCGTGCGCCTCGTCGATCCGCAACTCGCGGACACGATGGCCGAAGCCGTGCTCGCGTGGACCTTTTATCTGCATCGCGACATGCCGCGCTACGCGGCGCAGCAGGCGGCGCGCGACTGGCGCGCGCAGGATTACGTGCGCGCGCAGGACAAGACCGTGTCGCTGCTCGGGCTGGGCGCGCTCGGCGAGGCGGCGGCGCGGCGTCTGATCGCGGCCGGTTTCAAGGTGCGTGGATGGAGTCGCACGCGCAAGGCGATCGACGGCGTGCAGTGTCATGCGGGCGCGGACGAACTCGGCGCGATGCTCGCGCAGACCGATATTCTCGTCTGCCTGCTGCCGCTGACGCCGCAGACGGCGGGCATCGTCGATACGCAGTTGCTGGCGCAATTGCCCGCGCACGCGTCGCTGATCAACTTCGCGCGCGGTGCGATCGTCGACGATACGGCTTTGCGCGCGGCGCTCGAACGCGGGGCGCTCGCGCATGCGGTGCTCGACGTGTTCGCGGTCGAGCCGCTGCCCGCCGATAGCTGGCACTGGGCGCATCCGCGCGTGACGGTGCTGCCGCATATTTCCGCGCCGACCGATCGTACGACGGCGTCGCGCATCGTGGCGGCCAACCTCGCGGCGTATCGCGAAAGCGGGGCGATTCCGCCTTGCGTGGATACGGCGCGCGGGTATTGAACACTGGCGAGCGTCGGTGTAAAGCGCAGCGGGCCGGTCGAAGTGGACGCTTCGATCGGCCCGCTGCGCGTTCGCTGTTCGCTTTCCCTTAAGCGCGCGCTTCCTTTTCCATCGGCACGATCACGCGCACCCACAAACCGCCTTCCGGGTGATCGCCGATCTTGAGCTTCGCGTTGCACAGCCGCGCGAGACGGCGCACGATCGACATGCCCATGCCCCAATGCTTGCCGAGGCCGAGCGTCGAGGCCCGCGCCGCGCGCGCGGCGAGCGACGGCGCGGCGAGCGCGCCTTCGTCGGGCAGACTCGCGCCGACGCCTTGACCGTGATCGCGCACGCTCAAGGTCCACGAACGCGGGCCGCGCGCCGTGCAGATTTCGACGGGCGGCGCGCCGTGCGCAAGCGCGTTGCCGACGAGGTTGTCGACGAGACGCACGAGCGCGGTGCGCGGCAGTTCGAACGCCTCGCCCGCATCGAGATGCAGCACGATGCGCGCGTCGCTGGTGTTCGCGCCGAAGATGAAGCGGTCTCTCAGATACGCTTCCACGCCCACGGGCGCATGATCCGCACCGCCGCCCACTGTATCGACGAACTGGCGCGCGAGGTCCTGAAAGAGATCGATGTCCTCGACCAGCGCGACGCGCAGATTCCAGCGCGCGCCGTTCGTCGCGTAGGCGCGCAGCCGCGCCGCGTGCGATTCGATCTGGCGAAGAAACGCGGGGAAAAACGTCGAACGGTCCTGATCCGCGCCGCTGCGCCGGCACAGCAGATCGCCCAGCGCGCGGGCGAGGCCGTGCAGTTCGCGCAGGCGGCCGTCGAACGAGCACGAGGATGAGGACGCATCGTCCGCCGTGGAAGTCGGACAGCGAACCGCCGCGCGCAAGGCCGCCGTCAATGCGTGCAGATCGTCGCGGATACGGCGCAGCCACCAGGCGCGCAGCGCGAGCAGAAACGCGCACACCGCGAGCGCGAGCACCGCGAAACGCGCGACGAAGCGCGCATCGATCGTGCGCGCGAACGCCTGCATGCAGGAGATGGCCGCCGTGCAATGCGCATCGGCGTCGCTGCCGACCGCGGCGAACGCGGCGTCGGCTTCCCAGACGGCGTCGCGCAGATGCGGTTTCACGCGCGCACCCAGATCGACGATGTGCGGACGGATCGACACGCGCGGCGCAATGCCGTGCGCGCCGTCGCTCGAAGCGGCGAGATCGGCGGCGGGATCGTCCTGCCACGCGGCGGGCGCGCCGGACGTCTGTTCGAAGGACGCGTCGCCGGACATGAACGGCGCGTTCGCGTCGAGCTGGCGCAAGCCCACCTGCACCAGCATCAAGGACGCAATCGATAGCAGCACGATCCGGACAAACAAGGCGGTCACCCCTTTTTTATTGACATCGATCTTCGGGTTGACGCCGTGACGTGCACCCCTGAAGTAGCCGCTTTTTGGGCCATGACCGGTATTGTCCGCGATGCGCGGCGATTTAAATTCAGCGAAAAGCGTGGTGATCGGGCTCTTTTTCGTCGCCGAAGTGCCGTTAATAACGGATGAGGGCGATTCCGATGAGGCAATTGAACGGTGGCGGTAAGGCCGCCGTCAGCCGCGAAGCGGGCCGCGCCGGGTTGGCGCCATGCCCGCGTCGGGCGTTAGCGGCCCGCGATCAGCTTGCGCCGCGCGGCCTTCACGTGGGCGAGACGCGCCTCGTCCCAGTCGTAGAAGCCCGCGCCGCTGCGCACGCCCACGCGTCCGGCGGCCACTTTCTCGCGCAGCAGGTCGATCACGCCTTCGTCCTTCGCGAGTTCGGGCATCAGATGCGAGGAGATATCGACGAAGGTGTCGAGCCCGCCCATGTCCGCGCCCTCGAACGGACCGACGATGCCCCAGCGTCGACCGAGCGACGCCTTCATCACGCGGTCGACGACTTCGGCGCTCGCCGCGCCCGAGCGCACGATGTTGAGCGCCTCGCGCAGTACCGCGAATTGCAGCCGGTTGCCGACGAAGCCCGGAATCGACTTTGCGAGCACGACCGGTTCCATGCCGATCGCGCTCATCAGCGACTCGGTGCGCGCCGTGACGTCCGCGCGCGTGGCGCTGCCGGGCACGACTTCGACGAGCGGGATCATGTGCGGCGGATTCCAGAAATGCGCGATCACGAAACGCTCGGGCGCGGGCAGCGCGCTCGCGAGCAGATCGGGCTCGAAGCCGCTGGTATTGCTCGCGAGGATCGCATCGGGCGCGAGCACCGCGCCGAGCTGCGCGTAGAGCCGATGCTTGAGTTCGAGCACTTCGGGCACGGCTTCGAAGACGAACTGCGCGTGCGCCATGACGTCGAGCGACGCGCTCGTTTCGATGCGGGCGAGGGCGGCGGCGCGCGTGTCAGCGTCGATACGGCCCGCGTCGATCAGTTCGTCGAGCACGGCTTCGGCCTTCGCTGTCACGCCCGCGAGGCGAGCGGCATCGACGTCGTGGACGATGGTGCGCAGACCGTGCAGCGCGCATTGCGTCGCGATGCCCACGCCCATCAAACCCGAGCCGACCACGCCCGCCACGGTTACTGTTGCCTGCTCTGATGCCACTGCCTGGTTCATGCCGATCGCCCTCCGGGCCTGAATGCTGTGAATTGCCTGCGCAATCGCGTTGCTGAATCGATTGCTCAAACGCGTGCCGAATGCGCAAGCGTACAGGATTCGTCGCGTGAAGCCAGGGGGGGCGGGGCTGGATCGCTCGCCGCCGCGTCACTCCGGCGGTTGCTGCGTCACTCTCACGAGCGACCAGTCGTAGCCGAGCGCCTTCACGCGCTCGCGCAGACTGTCGAGCAGCGCGGGCGACGGGTGGGCCGTGCGCGTCAATACCCACAGATAACGGCCCGACGGCTCGCCGACGATCGACCAGTCATACGCGTCGCCGTGATCGAGCACCCAGTAGTCGCCGTAGAACGGACCGAAGAACGAGACCTTGAGCTTGGCGTTCGTCGCGGCATCGACGACCTTGGCCTTGCCGGTCGATTCGTGCTCGGCGCCCGTCACGCCGCCTTTGCGGCCGCGATTGACGACCTTCACGGTGCCGTCGTCGTTGAGCGAATAGTCCGCCGTCACCGCATCCATGTCCTTTTCGAACGAGGCTTCGTAGCGGAACTGCTCGTACCAGCGGCCCATGTATTGCGTCAGATCGACGGAGCGGGCGGGCTCGGGCACGGCGCGATTGCCGACCGGCCCCGGGCGAGGTATGTACGCGCAGGCACCGAGCAATAGCGCTGCGCCAGCGAGTGCGGCGACGAGAATCTTCTTTTGCATCCAGTTGCTCTCCGATGTTGGGGGCGGCTATTCCGCTCGACGTGTACGGGCCGTCACTGAGCGAGGCGCGTCCACGCGACGATGCGTTCAAGCAAAGCTCGGGCCATGCCGCGTGTGACGGCGCGAACGCCCGGTTTCGCGCCGTCACAAGCCGCTTCGGGCGCAATGGCCGCCATCGAACGTTCAAGCCGATGTAATCCTTGGCGAGCGTCGGCTGAAACTTTTAACCGCCGGCGCGCGCGTCTCGGGACCGGTTCTTGCGTCGTGCGAGCGAGGCGAACGTTCGAGCTCGTTCGTCCTCCACAGGGAGCAGGCAGGCGTGATCCATTCCTCCGATCTGATCGTGGCGCGCCCCGAAGGCCTCTATTGCCCGCCCGGCGATTTCCATATCGATCCGTGGCGGCCGGTCGAGCGCGCCATCATCACGCACGCGCACGCGGATCACGCGCGCAGCGGCCACGCGCGCTATCTGGCCGCGCAGGCGGGGCTCGGCGTGCTGCTTTCGCGGCTGCCGGGCATCAGCGTGCAGGGCGTGCGTTACGGCGAAGCGGTCGAGATCAACGGCGTGCGCGTCTCGCTGCATCCGGCGGGACACGTGCTGGGTTCGGCGCAGGTGCGTGTCGAGCACGGCGGCCGCGTGTGGGTCGCGTCCGGCGATTACAAGGTCGAACCCGATCCGACCTGCGCGCCGTTCGAACCGGTGCGCTGCGATACCTTCATCACCGAATCCACGTTCGGCTTGCCGATTTATCGCTGGGAACCGTCCGCCGACATCTTCGCGGGCATCGACGCCTGGTGGCGTCACAACGCCGCGGCGGGCCGCGCGTCGGTGCTGTTCTGCTACGCGTTCGGCAAGGCGCAGCGCGTGCTCGCCAGCGTCGATTGCGGCATCGGCCCGATCTTCTGCCACGGCGCGGTCGAAACGCTGAACCGCGCGTATCGCGAGGCGGGCGTCGCGCTGCCGCCGACGCGGCTCGTCAGCGAGATCGCGGCGCGCGACAAGTCGGCGTTCAGAGAAGCGCTGATCGTTGCGCCGCCCTCGGCGCAAGGCAGCGCGTGGATGCGCCGCTTTGGCGATTACAGCGACGCTTTCGCGTCGGGCTGGATGCGCGTGCGCGGCATGCGGCGGCGGCGCGGCGTCGATCGCGGCATGGTGTTGTCGGATCATGCCGACTGGCCCGGTCTGCAACAGGCGATCGGCGCGACGGGCGCGCAACGCGTGATCGTCACGCATGGGCAGATCGAGCCGATGGTGCGCTGGCTCGCGTCGCAAGGGCTCGACGCAGGCGCGTTCGAGACCGAATACGGCGACGAGGCGATCGAAGCCGGTGCCGCCGATCGAGCCGTCACCGACGCCGACGACGACAGCGTCGCGCCGGACGCCGCGAGCGCGCAGCCATGAGACAGTTCGCGGCCCTCTACACGGCGCTCGACGCCACGACCTCGACGAACGACAAGCTCGACGCGCTGCTCAGCTATTTTTCCGCCGCCGAACCCGAGGACGCCGCCTGGGCCGCGTATTTTCTGGCCGGCGGTAAGCCGCGCCAGGCGGTGCCGACGCGCGTGCTGGTCGAGTGCGCGCGCGAACGGGCGCGGCTGCCCGACTGGCTGTTCGAGGAGTCGTATCAGGCGGTGGGCGATCTCGCCGAAACGGTCGCGCACGTGCTGCCGCCCGCGACGCGCGAAACGGAGCTGGGTCTCGCGCAATGGATCGAGCAACGCGTGCTGCCGTTGCGCGGCAGCGATCCCGCCGATCTGTGCGCGCGCCTGACGCAGTATTGGGACGAACTGAACTGGAGCGAGCGTTTTCTGCTGACCAAGCTGATCGGCGGCGGCTTTCGCGTGGGCGTGTCGCGGCAGCTCGTCGTGCGCGCGCTCGCGCGCGTCGCGGGCGTCGATCACAAGCGCATCGCGCAACGCATGGTCGGCTGGACCGATTCGCGCCAGGCGCCCAGCGCGGCCCGCTATCTGCGTCTGATCGCGCCGGCTGCCGAAGGCGACGATGTCGATACGCCGCACGAGAGCGACGTCGGCTTGCCGTATCCGTTCTTTCTCGCGCATCCGCTCCAGAGCGATCCGGCCACGCTGGGCCCGCTGGCGGGCTGGATCGCCGAATGGAAATGGGATGGCATTCGCGCGCAGATCGTCAAGCGCGCCGGGCGCGTGTGGATCTGGTCGCGCGGCGAGGATCTCGTCACCGAGCGCTTTCCCGAGCTGGCCTCGCTGGGCGAAGCGTTGCCCGACGGCACCGTGATCGACGGCGAAATTCTCGCGTGGGAGCCGGGCGCGCCCGCGCCGCTGCCGTTCGCGCGCCTGCAACCGCGCATCACGCGCAAGACGCTGACCCGCAAAGTGCTCGCCGATTCGCCGGCCGCGCTGCTCGCCTACGATCTGCTGGAGGAGCACGGCCGCGATCTGCGCGGCGAGCCGCTCGACGCGCGCCGCACGCGGCTCGATGCGCTGGCGCGGACGATGTCGGCGACGCT
>NZ_JAAGPN010000333.1:0-240 GCF_017104805.1 Paraburkholderia sp. Ac-20347
GTTGCATAGTGTGCATGATGGTTCGGAGAGACGAGGAAGGCACAAAGGATAAGGGAAGAGGAATGTAGTTAAGAAGGTGGATATAGCGAGCAGAAGATAGAGGAAGTGTAGGAGGTCGAAAAGAAGCATCGTCGGCAAGGATGAAAGAACGCAGAGATTGAATGGAGTGATATGGTGAGAAGACGTGCGTAAGGAGAGAGAATGAGCGAACAGGATGGAAGAGATGTTTTTTTTTTTCAG
>NZ_JAAGPN010000334.1:0-7110 GCF_017104805.1 Paraburkholderia sp. Ac-20347
TCGGTGCGCCGACGTCATCGGCGTCGAAATCCGCGTCCGGCGCGCGATCCGACGTGGCCGCCAGTCTCGCCAGCGCCCGCGCGTACCTCGACCAGAATCGCCTCGCGGCGGCGCACGCCGTGCTCGCCCGCGTGCTGGCCGTGCAGCCCGGCAACGACGCCGCCCAGCGCATGCGCGCCGAGTTGACGACCCGCGAGCAGGATCGCGACGCCTTGCTCGCCTACGCGCATCGCTGCGGACGCGCGGGCCAGTGGGGCTGCGTGCGTCACGACGCGGCGCGCGCGCTGGCGATCGACGCATCGAGCCGCGAGGCCAAATGGTGGCTCGCGCGCGCCGCCAACGAACGCAGCGTGCGGTACGAGAACGCTTCATCGGAGCGCGATCAGCAGGACGCCGACATGATGCCGCGCGAACTGCCGGTCTGGAGCCACCACTGAGCGTTGCGCATCAGCCGAGCTTGCCGAGCATCGCGCCGAAGGCGTCCTTGTCGAACGCGCGCAGCGTCTGCGTGCGCACGTTCCCCGCCGAACCGAGCGCGAGACCGAACGCCATGAAGCCCGCTTCGTCCTCGGCTTCCACGATCGTGACCAGATCGTACTGGCCGAGCGTCCAGTAGATCTGCTTCATTTCGCACTTGAACTTGCGGCCCAGTTCGGCGGCCTGAGCGGCGCGCTGCGCGCTGTCCTTGATCGTGCGGATGCCTTGATCCGTGAATTGCGCGAGCACCACATAAGTCAGCATGGCGATTCTCCTGAGGATTGCCTGGCGTGTTCAAACCCGGCGCGAACCTGACGATAATGATGGGCACATCAGCTGTTGGCGGCAGGCGCGATGTTCTGATTGCGGTTGAACAGGTTGTGCGGGTCGTAGCGCGTTTTCACGGCGATCAGCCGTTCCATGTTCGGGCCGTAGGCTGCGCTTACGCGCGCGCGTTCGTCGTCGGTGAGGAAGTTCACGTAGACGCTGCCGAGCGCATACGGCGCGGAGGCCTCGAAGAAGTCGCGCGCCCAGCCGATGCAGCGTTCGTCGTCGGCGGGTTCGGTCCAGCGGCCGTGCACGTTCATCACGTAGAGCGCGTCGCGATTCGGATACGCGGTGGCGTCGGGCGGCACGTCCAGGGTCGCGCCGCCGATCTGGCCGAAAAAGATTTCGCATTGCGGCGAAGGCAGCGTGTCGATGGCGGCGGTGAGCGTGTCGATGAGGCCGTCCGGCAATTGCGCGAGATTGTGCGACTTCCAGTAATTGCGCGCGCCCGGCGTCAGCAGCGGATCGAAGGCCTGTTGCCACGCCGCGTAAGGCATCGGCCCGAGATGCTCGCCGCACGCCGTGCCGAACTGCCGGATCGGTTCGACGGCCGCTGCCGCGTTCTCGGGCGGCCCGGAATAGCAGATGGCGAACACGATCACGGGCTTGCCGTGCACGTCCGCGGGCAGGAAGGGCAACGGCGGCGCGAAGCGCAGCACGCTCCAGACCGTGAGGTCGTGCGGCATCGCCACGGAGGCTTCGCGGTAGCGCTGCAACGCTTCCTTCGCGGCGGCGATCGGCAGCACCACCAGTCCGCCATAGACTTCGGGGCCCACGGCGTGCAGCGCGAATTCGAACATCGTCACCACGCCGAAATTACCGCCGCCGCCGCGGATCGCCCAGAAGAGGTCGGGGTGCTCGGTGGCGCTCGCGCGCAGCAGATTGCCGTCGGCGGTCACCACGTCGGCGGACACGAGATTGTCGACCGTCATGCCGAAGCGACGGCTCAGCCAGCCGAAGCCGCCGCCCAGTGTGAGGCCGGCCACGCCAGTCGTGGAGTTGATGCCGAGCGGCGTGGCGAGGCCGAAGGCCTGCGCTTCGTGGTCGAAGTCGTGGAGCGTCGCGCCCGGCTCGACAAATGCGCGACGCGTGGCCGGCTCGACGCGCACCGACTTCATCGCCGATAGGTCGATCACGAGGCCGCCGTCGCACATCGCGCTGCCCGCGATGTTGTGCGCGCCGCCGCGCACGGCGAGCGTCAGCCCGGAGTCGCGCGCGAACGACACGGCCTGGCGCACATCGGCGCAACCCTGGCAACGCACGATCAGGGCGGGACGCCGGTCGATCATCGCGTTCCAGAGCTGGCGGGCTTCGTCGTAGCCCGCGTCGTCCGGTTGCAGCACCTGACCGCGCAGCGCGTGCTTGAATGTTTCGATGGAATCGCTCGACAAGCTGGACATCGCACACCTCTCATTCGGCAGTTCGCGAATCCGCATGGCGCGACGGGCGCGGCGAATACGTGCGAGCGGCGGCGCGCGGCGAAGCATGCGGAAGGGGTAGTGAGCGAGACGCGGCGCGTCCCGCAGGGAAAGCCGGAAGTTCCGTGCTTTCGGGAAGGCAGCAGGCGCACGAAGGAGGCGAGGCCGCGCAGTCCGGCCGATGCGCGTTTTGTGAACGCGGCCGGATTGAATTCAGGCTGCCGGGCACGCGGCCTGAATGATTAGATAACCTGATTAATCATGCAAAAGCGTTTGTTTGAGAACGCGCGCTGCGGCTGTTTTCGAGTGCTCGCGCCGCGCCGTCTCCTGCTTATTTTAGCAACTGGAATGCCGCGAACCTATTATTTTGTCGATTCGACCAGGCATTGAGCGGGCGTGCATCGGACGAGAGTTAATTGATTAACGAGGAGTCGTGTCGTGACTCGCCAGGCTAATCCGATCCACGCGAATTGAGGCGCATCGAATCATCCGAAGATACGCACCCAGGCCGTGCGAATGCGGCGCGCGCGATCCTCGAATAAATACGATGCCGCGAGCGCAAACAGCCCCGACATCGCACCCGTGACGAGGTGCTCCAGAAAATGAATGCGGTAGTGGCTCGTGTGCGAATACGCGTCGCCGATCGTGGTCAGGCAGCCGACCAGCAGCGCGTTGCCGTATCGGTTCGCGAAGAGTCTGGCGGCCGGCGTGAAGGTGAGCAGCAGCGCCAGCACGCCGGTGAGCAGACCGGTCTTGAAGGCGATCGTCCAATGCGCGACGCTCATGACGTTGCCCCAACTGCCCGGCATGCAGGTCATGCACGCACTGGTCGGCTGCCAGAAACGCTGGACGAACAAGATGATGCGGCGTTGCCACGACACTTTCATGGCGCGTTCCCCGAACGAGGCCGCGCATAGGCGGCGCATTCGCATCGTACACCGCGCGCGCGAGGCGTCCGGTGCGGGGAAACGCTAGCGGGAAAACCGAATGAATGACGCGCGCGTGATGAAACGGGATTTAACGCCGCGCGTCGGCGCGTTGCAACTCAATGAAACGCGCGGCGAAAAGCGCGTAGAGAAATTGTCGAAGTCGCGTGGCTCGGTTCATGCGGATTCCCGTCGATGATTCGGATTGAACGCTGTGCTGCGAGCAACAGCCATGCCAATCGCCGCGCATCCTTGTCATGCGCGTATCAACGAATTGAAAGTGCGGAGAATAAGAAAACGTCCGCACAGAAAATGTGCCGCGCGCAAATCGGCGACGCGCCGATCACCATGTTGGGGCAAGCTAGCGCCGCTTCGCGGTGCAATGCGCCAGTCGCCCAACGCGTTTTCACGCGGTTCGAATCGCCCAAAAAGCACCGCCGCATAAGGCGCTTCACGTCATGCCAAAAGCATTGGCACGGATCTCGCTACATGAGCCTGCGAGAGGTGCGAAGCAATTTGCATCATCTTAGGATCGCTAGGGTTCCGGTCGGCGCGCAGTGTGTGGAGTGTGCCGATGCCTGGTCCGAGAGCAATCCGGTCTCGTCTCCCACCTTGCATGCAAGGCGGCGATGAGGCTCCACGGAGGGATAAAAGCCCGGGAGGTCGCGATGTCGTTCGGTCGCCCTCTCACGCTTATTCCCTTCGCCACCCGGAGCCTCCATGCCGTCCAGCCTCCTCACTGAACTCGACGATTTCAACGACCTCGCGCCGGTCGCCGCGCCGCTTTGGGAAGCCGTGATTCCCGCGGGCACGCACTGGTCCGGCATCCTGCGTCGCGGCCTCGCGCTGCGGATCGTCGATATCGAAGGCGGCGCGAACCTCGCCGCCGTGTTTCATCGCCAGGAAGATCCGCTCGAACGCTACAACATGGCCGATACGCTGAAGGCGCAGCACACGGCCCACCTCACGTGCGGCCACGCGCTGCATACCGACATGGGGCGCGTCGTCGCCTCGATTACGGGCGATACGCTGGGCTGGCACGATCCGCTCGGCGGCGTCGGCGACGCGGCGCTGTTCGCGCAGAAATACGGCGAGCGCCGCTACCAGGCGCATCGCAACGAGATGATCCGCAATGGCCGCGACAGCCTCGTGCTCGAACTCGCGAAGTACGGCCTCGGGCCGCGCGATCTTGCGGCGAACGTGAACTTCTTCAGCAAGGTTGCCGTGGGCGACGACGGCGCGCTCAGCTATGTGAGCGGCCATTCGCGCGCGGGCGCGTCGCTCGATCTGCGCTTCGAGATGAACACGCTGGCGGCGTTTTCCACCGCGCCGCATCCGCTCGATCCGCAACGTGAGTACACGCCGAAGCCGGTGAAGCTGATTGCGTGGCGCGCCTATCCCGCGGAGTCCTCCGCGCCCGCCGACGATCCGTGCCGCAACGCGTGCGCCGAAAACGGCCGCGCCTTCACCAACACCGACCGCCTGTTCGCCTGAGGAGCCGCCATGCCGATCATCGAAAGCGCGCTCGACGCGCGCACCGCCCGTTACGACTTCACGCTGCCCGCGGGCGAGCCGTGGCTCTACGACATCAAGCGCGGCGAGACGCTGCGTATCGTCGATCTCGAAGGCAATCAGGCCGTCGATACGCTGTTCTATCGCAGCGACGATCCCGCCGAACGTTATAGCGCGCAGGACACCATTCGCACGCAGGGCAATCTGTATCTGAGCGCGGGCAGCGTGCTGATGTCGAATCTCGGCCGCCCGATGCTCACCATCGTCGCCGATACCTGCGGGCGTCACGACACGCTCGGCGGCGCGTGCGCGGCGGAGAGCAACACCGTGCGTTACGCGCTCGACAAGCGCCACATGCACAGCTGTCGCGACAGTTATCTGAACGCGCTCGCGCATTGCAGTTGCGGCGCGGCTTCGCAACTGGGCAAGGGCGATCTCGTCAGCAACATCAACTTCTTCATGAACGTGCCGGTCACGCCGCTCGGCAAACTCACGTTCGAAGACGGCATTTCCGCGCCCGGCAAATACGTGGAAGTGCGCGCCGAAGAAGACGTGACCGTGCTGATCTCGAACTGTCCGCAACTGAACAATCCGTGCAACGGCTATAACCCGACGCCGGTGCGCCTGCTCGTGTGGGAGGCGTGATGGCGTTCGACAAGATCCTCATCGCCAATCGCGGCGAGATCGCGTGCCGCGTGATCCGCACGCTCAAGCGGCTCGCCATCGCGTCGGTGGCCGTGTATTCGGAAGCGGACCGTCACGCGATGCACGTCATGCTCGCCGACGAAGCGGTCTGCATCGGGCCCGCGCCGGTTGCGCAGAGCTATCTGAACGCGGCGGCCATTCTCCATGCGGCGCGCAAGACCGGCGCGCAGGCCGTGCATCCCGGTTACGGATTTCTTTCGGAAAACGCGGCGTTTGCGCGCGATTGCGAAGCGGCGGGCATTGCATTCATCGGCCCGCGCGCGGAGCAGATGACGGCGTTTGGCCTGAAGCATACGGCGCGTGAGATCGCCGAGGCGAACGGCGTGGCGCTGCTGCCCGGCACCGGCTTGCTGGCCGACGTGCAGGCCGCGCTCGATGCAGCGGCTTCGCTCGGCTATCCGGTCATGCTCAAGAGCACGGCAGGCGGCGGCGGTATCGGCATGTCGCTGTGTCGCGACGCCGCGCAACTCGACGCGGCCTTCGCCTCGGTCGCGCGGCTCGGCCAGAGCAACTTCGCGAACGCGGGCGTGTACCTCGAAAAATTTGTCGAGCACGCGCGCCATATCGAGGTGCAGATTTTCGGCGACGGCAAGGGCGACGTGATCGCGCTCGGCGAACGCGATTGCTCGGTGCAGCGGCGCAATCAGAAAGTGATCGAGGAAACGCCGGCGCCGGGTCTGAGCGACACAGAGCGCACGACGCTGCATGAGACCGCCGTGCGTCTCGCGCGCGCCGTGCAGTACGCGAATGCGGGCACGGTGGAATTCGTGTTCGACGCCCACGCGCGCGCGTTTTATTTCCTCGAAGTGAATACGCGTCTGCAGGTGGAGCACGGCGTGACCGAACAGGTCTACGGCGTGGATCTCGTCGAGTGGATGATTCGTCAGGCCGAAGGTACGCTCGCGCCGCTCGACGCGCTTGCGCAGTCGCTGAGTGCGGGGCCGCGCGGTGCGAGCGTGCAGGTGCGGATCTACGCCGAAGATCCGAATCGCCAGTTTCAGCCGAGTTCGGGTCTGCTCACGCACGTGAGTTTCCCCGACGACGTGCGCGTGGACACCTGGGTCGATGCGGGCACGGAAGTCAGCGCATTCTACGATCCGCTGATCGCCAAACTCATCGCCAGCGGCGATACGCGCGAAGCGGCGCTCGCCACGCTCGCGAACGCGCTCGACCGCACGCAGCTTTACGGCATCGAAACCAATCTCGACTATCTGCGCGCCGTGGTCGGCTCGGCGACCTTTGCGGCGGGCGAGCAGACCACGGGTTTCCTCGGCCGCTTCGTGTTCGCGCCGCACACCATCGACGTGCTCGACGGCGGCGTGCAGACGACCGTGCAGCAGACGCCGGGACGTCTGGGCTATTGGGACGTGGGTGTGCCGCCCTCGGGGCCGATGGACGACCGCTCGTTCACGCTCGCCAACGCGCTGCTCGGCAATGCGGCCGACGCGGCGGGCCTCGAATTCACGATGGTCGGCGCGACGCTGCGCTTTAACTGCGAGACGCTGTTCGTGCTCGGTGGCGCGCCGCTCGCGGCATCGCTCGACGGCGCGCCGGTGACGTTCTGGCAAGTCGTGCGCGCACGCGCCGGCAGTGTGCTGAAGCTCGGCGGCGTGACGGGCGCGGGCGTGCGTGCGTGCCTCGCGGTGCGCGGCGGCCTGCAGGTGCCCGATTATCTCGGCAGCAAGGCGACGTTTACGCTCGGCCAGTTCGGCGGCCACGCGGGCCGCGCGTTGCGCAAGGGCGAC
>NZ_JAAGPN010000335.1:0-7372 GCF_017104805.1 Paraburkholderia sp. Ac-20347
AACTGCAGCGCGCCGAACGCCTGGGCGGAGCGCAAACGGGCGCGTTCGCGAGCGAACCGATCGTCGTCAGCGACGTGGCGGGCGATCCGGCCTGGCAGGCCTGTCTGAATCGCGCGAGCGCGCTGCCATTTCGCTTCGTCGCCGCCTGGCCGCTGGCGGGCGCGAACGGCGACTCGCCCGGCACGCTCTATCTGATCGATCACGCGCCGCGCGAACTGAACGCCGCCGAGCGCGCGAGCCTCGACGATTTCGCGCGCGTGATCGCCACGCTCGCGGTGCAGGCGCCGCCGGCGCACGACGAAGTCGAAGCGCTGCGTGCGCGCGAGCGTCTGCTGGCGCTGGCGATCGCGGGCAGCGGCACGGGCATCTGGGACCGCGACGTCGTCACGGGCGAGATCCGCTATTCCACCGGCTGGAAAGCGATGCTCGGCTACGAAGACGATGAAGTCACGAGCCGCATCGAAGACAGCATCCTGCGCCTGCATCCCGACGACCGCGATTACGTGAAGGCGACCATGGAGGCGCACTTCGAAGGGCGCACCGCGCATTACGAAGTCGAGCACCGCATCCGCTGTAAAGACGGCAGCTACAAGTGGATCTGCAGCCGCGGCAAGGTGACGGCGCGCGACGCGGACGGGCGCGCGCTGCGCATGATCGGCACCACGACCGACATCACCTCGATGCGCGAAATGGCCGAGCGTCTGCGCGAATCGGTGAATCTCGTCACCAATCTGACGAACGAAGTGCCGGGCCTGGTTTTCCAGTGTCATCAGGCGCGCAACGGCCATGTGTCGTTTCCCTATGCGAGCGCGGGCATCGCGGAGATTTACGAGTTGACGCCCGCGCAGGTCGCGGCCGACGCGAGCGGCATCGAAGCGCTTGTGCATCCCGAGGATCTGGATGCGTATCGCGCGTCGTTCGCGGCGTCGGCGGCCGTGCTCGCACCGTGGCACCTCGAATACCGCGTGTGCCTGCCGGAGCAGGGTCTGCGCTGGCGTCAGGGCGATGCGAAGCCGCGCCGTCTCGCCGATGGCGCGACCGTGTGGCACGGCTTTATCACCGACGTCACCGAGCGCAAGCGCATCGAAGCCGAATTGCAGGAGTTCGCGACCACCGACGGCCTCACGCGGCTCGCGAACCGGCGTCATTTCATGGCGCGCGTGGAAGCGAAGCTCGCGCTGCTGCGCCGCGTGGCGAGCGCGGCCGGCGTGACGGGCATGGTCGGCATGAAGGGACTCGGTGGTATCGGTAACGTGGCGGCGGTCATGATGTGCGATCTCGATCACTTCAAGTCGATCAACGACCGCTTCGGTCACGCGGTCGGCGACGACGCGCTGCGCCACTTCGCCGAAATCCTGCGCACGCATCTGCGCGCGGGCGACGTGGCGGGGCGCATCGGCGGCGAGGAGTTCGCCATCCTGCTCGACGGCGCGGACGTGGAAGGCGCGTGCCGCGTGGCGCGCCGCATTCAGGACCGCATCGCCGTCGACCCGCTGCTCAGCGTCGCCGGACCGGTCACGCTCGCCGTGAGCATCGGCATCACGCAGATGAGCGCCGACGACAGCGCCGCCGAAGCCGCCCTCTCGCGCAGCGACGTGGCGCTCTATCGCGCGAAGAAGGGCGGCCGCAACCGCATCGAGTGCGCCTGAGCGCGCATTTATCGGCCTTCGGCACGAACCTGCGCGCGCGACGTCTGCGTGGCAGCGTGCGCTCCTCATTCTGTCCCTTGGTGTAACGTTCCGGCAAAGTCCACGCCATTTCGCGCACGCGTCGCGACGGAGAATCTTTTGCCGTTTCAGTCACCCCGTTCTTCCGATGCACCCGGCATGCTCGCGCGGCTGGCGAACCTGGCCGCGCGCGGGCTGATGATCGCGCTCGCCGCAGGCGTGCCGATCGTGCTCTGCGTGCTGCTCACGCGCTACGAAGCCGTGCGCATCGGGCGCAGCGAGGCCGCGCTGGCGTCGAATTTCGTCGTCAATCAGGTGATGGCGATCGTCGAGCAGGCGCGCAACGCCGCGCGTTCGGTCGCGCCGCATGCGGGCACGCCGTGCGAGGCGTTGTCGCGCGAACTCTCGCTCGCCGCCGCGACGCAGCCCTACGTGCGCACGCTCAATATTCTCGACGGCGATCACGTCGCCTGCTCGTCGGCGACCGGCAATCAGTCGATTGCGGTCGAGACCTTCCTCAACGGCAACGTGCGCACGCCGCGCGGCGACTGGCTGATGATCGTTCCGGGCACGCCGATCGTCGCGAACCGGCCCGCGCTGCTGGTGGCCGTGCGCGCGCCCGGCGGCCGCAATGTGGTGGCGGCGGTGGACTCGCAGTATCTGCTCGATCTGCTGCACGCGGCCGCGCCGCATAACGAGTTTCGCCGGGCGACGCTGCGCGTGGGCACCGGGCCCGCGTTGCACGAAATCCCCGAAAGCGGCGATCCCACGCGCGACGAGGCGGCCGGCGACAGCCCGATGGCGTCCGCGCCGCTGCTCGCCGACGTGCGCCGCACGCTCGACGGCAGCGTGATCGAACTGCGTCTGCAAGGCCTGCCCGAACGACTGAACGCGACATGGCGCGTGCTGTTGTTTCGCTATCTGCCGTGGACGGCGCTGCTCGCCGCGCTGCTGGTCTGGCTCGTGTATCGCGTGCAGCAAAGCCGCCGTTCGCGCCGCGAGCAACTGCTGCGCGCGATCCGCGCGGGCGAATTTCATGTCGAATATCAGCCGCTGTTCGGCGTGGCGAGCGGGCGCTGCGAGGGCGCGGAAGCGCTGCTGCGCTGGGTGCGGCCCGGCATCGGCACGGTGCGTCCGGACGAGTTCATCCAGGCGGCCGAAGAAGAGCACGTGATCGTGCCGCTCACGCAACATCTGCTCACGCTGATTGCCCATGACGTCATCAAATGGGCGACGTTGCCGGGTTTTCACCTCGGCATCAACTTCGCGCCCGAACATCTGTCGAGCGAGGCGCTGCTGCCCGACGTGCGCAACTTCACGCGCAGCATCGGCGGACGCGGCATCGACGTGGTGCTGGAAATTACCGAACGTTCGCTGGTGCGCAACACCGACGTGGCGCAGCGCAATCTGGTGGCGCTGCGTCGCGAAGGCGTGCGCGTGGCCATCGACGACTTCGGCACGGGCTTCTGCTCGCTCTCGTATCTGGAGAAATTTCCGTTCGATATCCTGAAGATCGATCGCGGCTTCGTACTGACCATCGATGCGCAGGAGCGCAGCGCCGTGGTGCTCGACAGCATCATCGGCCTTGCGCACAGTCTCGACGCGAAACTCGTGGCGGAAGGCGTGGCCTCGCAGGCGCAATTCGATTATCTGTGCGCGCGCGGAACGAACTGGATTCAGGGCTTCTTCTACGCGAAGCCGATGCCCGCCGACGATTTCGGGCGCTGGTATCGCGGGCCGGGCATGGAGCCGTTTCCGGCGTCGGCTTCGGCTGCGGCTGCAGCGCGTGAAGCGACCTAAGCGGTTTTCAATCGATACAAAAAAACGGGCGGCCCTGAACGGCCGCCCGTTTGTCTTCAACCCGCCGCGCGAGAATCAGTGCGGCGAAGTCCAGCCCTTGTAGCTGCCGACGTTGTCGCGCGTGATGAGCGCGGGCGTCATCTGGATCATCGGATTGGCGGGCTTCTTGCCGTTCATGATGTCGTAGCCGACCTGCACGGCGGTTTGCGCCATTTTCCACGGGTCCTGGCTCGCGGAAGCCTGCACGAGCGTATCGCCCTTGAGCGCGGCTTCGATGTCGGGCGCGCCGTCCACCGAGGTGATCACGATATTGCTGCGATGCAGTTGCTTGGCGGCCAGGTCGCTGCCGATCGCCTGCGGATCGTTGATGGTGAACACGCCATCGAGTTTCGGAAAGCGCGTGAGATAGCCCTGCATTGTGTTCATGCCGCCTTCGCGCGAGCCTTTGCCGTCCTGATCGTCGGAGAGAATCTTGATGCCCGGCGACTTCGCGAGCACCTGCTTGCAGCCGTTCACGCGATCGATCACCGCCGAGACCTGCGGGCCGTTTTCAATAATGACGTTGCCCTTGCCGTTGATCTTCTTCGCGAGGTATTCGCAGGAGATCGCGCCGGCCTTCACGTTGTCGGTCTGCACGGTGGCGTCGGCGCCCGCGGCGCTCACGTCCACGGCCAGCACCACGATGCCGGCCGCGCGCGCCTTGCGCACGGCGGGCTCGATGGCCTTCGGATCGGAGGCGTTCAGCAGGATCATGTCGACGTGCGCCGAGATGAAGTTGTCGATCTGCGTGAACTGCTTGTTCAGATCGTAATCGGCGGACACGGCCGTGACCTTCGCGTTCGGATTGATCTGTTTGGCCTTCGCTTCCGCGCCTTGTACGATGGTCACGAAGTACGGATTGCCCAGCGAACCCACGGTGATGCCGATCGACTTCAACTGCTTGTCGGCGGCGTGCGCGCCCTGCAGGGCGCAGCCCAGGGCGAGGGCGGCAACGGTGCGAACGGCGACGGCAACGGCGGTTTTCTTCTTCAGCATGATGTCTCCTGAGGGTGCCTTCGAGTTATCTCGTGAGTCGTGTTGGTGTGTTGTGTCAACGTGTTGCGTCAATGTGCTGCGTGCTGCAAGGGAAAGCGATGAATCAGGTGCGGGCCGAACCGCGCTGGCGATAGCGGTCGAGCGCCACGGCGCCGACGATCACGAGGCCCTTGATGATGTATTGCCAGATGTCCGAGACGCCGAGCAGCACGAGGCCGTTCGACAGCACCGCGATGATGAGCGCGCCGATCAGCGTGCCGACGATCGAGCCCACGCCGCCCACGAAGCTCGTGCCGCCGAGAATCACCGCGGCGATGGCGTCGAGTTCGTACGACTGGCCGAGCTGCAGGCCGTTGGCAGCGTAGAGGCGCGCCGCCGACATCACCGCGCCGAGTCCGGCGAGCAGGCCCGAGGCGGCGTAGACGAACATCTCGATCGCCCACACCTTGATGCCCGAGAGACGCGCCGCTTCCGGATTGCCGCCCACCGAATAGATATGCAGGCCGAGCACCGTGCGGCGCAGCACGAACCACGACGCGGCCACCACGACGAGCGCGATGATCACGAGCCAGGGCACGCCGAACACCGTGCCATTGCCGATGAAGGCGAACGAGAGCTGCGGATTGAAGATGGTGGTGTCGTGGCCCATCAGACGCGCCACGCCGCGCACGGCCGTGAGCGAACCGAGCGTGACGATGAAAGGCGGCAGGCGCAGCAGCGAGATCAGCGCGCCGTTGATGAGACCGAAGGCGAGACCCACGCCGAGCGCGGCGGGAATACCCAGCCAGCCCCAGCCGACGATGGTCGAGCCGAGCATCGCGGCCACGGCGGACGCGGCCAGAATCGAGCCCACCGAAAGATCGATGCCGCCCGTGAGAATCACGAAGGTCATGCCGGCCGCGAGCACGATGTTGATCGACGCCTGCTGCGTGACGATCGACAGATTTTCGAGCGTGAAAAAGCCGTCGGTGAGCAGGCCGAAGCCGATGCACAGCAGCACCAGCACGGGCAGCATGCCCGCCGTGCGCATGATCGACTTCATGCGCGCGCGATGGCCGTCGACGGTCTGGCCGCGCGTGGCTTGCGCGCCCTCGGCGGGCGTGGCCTCGGCCGCATGGCGGGGAAGAATGCTTTTCATGATGTCGTGCTCCTCAATATCTCTTTTGACGGGGGCGATGCGCGTCGGGCGCGGCGCTTACGCGGCTTCGTCCAGCGCGCCCTGCGAGCCGGTGGCGAGTTCGATGATGGCTTCCTGGCCGATGGGTCTGCCGGTATAGCCGCCCAGTTCTCCGGCGAACAGGCCTTCGCGCATGACGAGCACGCGATCGGCCACGCCGATGATTTCGGGCAGCTCGCTCGAAATCACGATGATGCCCACGCCGGTTTTGGCGAGGTCGTTGATGATGCGGTAGATCTCCGACTTCGCGCCGATGTCCACGCCGCGCGTCGGTTCATCGAGGATCAGCACGCGCGGCTGCGTTTCGAGCAGACGCGAAAGCAGCACCTTCTGCTGATTGCCGCCCGAGAGCGCGCCCACGTTCACGCGCGGACTCGGCACGCGGATCGTCAGCGCGCGGATCGATTCCTTCGCACGCGCCGAGCCGCGTGCGAGATCGAGCACGCCGAAGCGCGCGTCGCGGCCCGCCACGGACACGTTGATGTTGTCGCGCACGCTCATGTCGAGAAAGAGGCCTTGATGCTTGCGGTCTTCGGTCAGATAGACGAGGCCCGCGTTGATCGCGTCGCGCGGCGTGTGGACGTGCAGCGCTTTGCCGTCGATGGCGATCTCGCCGCGCACGCGCGGTTCCGCGCCGAAGATCAGACGCGCGAGTTCGGTGCGGCCCGCGCCCACGAGCCCGGCAATGCCGAGCACTTCGCCCGCATGCAGATCGAGGCTGCAACCGCGCACGCGCTTGTCGTCGGCGACGTCGCGCACGGTGAGCACGACCTTGCCCGGATCGTAGGGCGCATGCGCCTTTTTGTAGAAGCCCGAAATATCGCGGCCCACCATCATGCTGACGAGGCTTTCGGCGCTCAGCGCGTCGCGCATCAGCGTGCCGACGTAGCTGCCGTCGCGCAGCACCGAAACACGATCGGACAGCTCGTAAATCTCGGCCATGCGATGGCTGATGTAGATGATCGCGAGACCGTCCTCGCGCAGTTGCAGGATCAGCTTGAAGAGGCGTTCGGTTTCGCGCGAGGAGAGCGGCGTGGTGGGCTCGTCCATCACGATGATGCGCGCTTCGGTATGCACGGCGCGCGCGATTTCCACGAGCTGGCGTTCGGCGATCGACAGCGATCCGACCAGCGTGGTCGGGCCGAAGGTGGCGCCGAGGCGTTGCAGCACGTCTTCGCAGCCGCGCTCCATCGCCGCGCGATCGACCATCCCGAAGCGCGAGTTTCCGCGCCGCAATTCGCGGCCCGCGTAGATGTTTTCGGCAACCGACAGATTCGGCGCGAGGCTCAGTTCCTGATAGATCACGGCCACGCCGAGTTCGCGCGCGGCGAGCGGACCGTCGATCGTCACCGGCTTGCCTTCGATGAGAATCTCGCCGCCGGGATCGGCCTGATACGCGCCCGAGAGAATCTTCATGAGCGTGGACTTGCCCGCGCCGTTCTCGCCCATCAGCGAATGCACCTCGCCGGGCCAGACCGAGAGGCGCACGTTGTCGAGCGCACGCACACCGGGAAAGGTCTTGCTGATGCCCCGCATTTCCAGCAGCGGCGGCGTCGTCTCAGAGCTCGACATGGCTCTCCTCCTGCGCTTGTACGTTGGTTTGTGCGCCGGCGCCCATCAGGATGCCCGCACGCGGCGAAAAGTTGAAGAACATCGGCAGCGTGGCCGCGCCCAGCGCGCCCGCGTCGGGGCC
>NZ_JAAGPN010000031.1:0-49951 GCF_017104805.1 Paraburkholderia sp. Ac-20347
CTCGCAGCTTTACGCCACGAACAAGGCCGTCACCCAGATCGCGGGCGACATCACCAACATCAACGGCACGCTCGCAGATGCCGTGCTGTACGACACGCCCGCGCATGACACCCTCACGCTCGGCGGCCCGGGCGCATCGTCGCCGGTCAAGCTCACCAACGTTGCTGAGGGCGCGCTCGAAAGCGCGAGCACCGACGCCGTCAACGGCTCGCAGCTTTACGCCACGAACAAGGCCGTCACCCAGATCGCGGGCGACATCACCAACATCAACGGCACGCTCGCAGATGCCGTGCTGTACGACACGCCCGCGCATGACACCCTCACGCTCGGCGGCGTGGGTGCGGCTTCGCCCGTCAAACTCACCAATCTGCAGGACGGCGACCTCAGCGCATCGAGCACGGACGCAGTCACCGGCGCGCAGTTATATGCGCTCGACAAGAAGGTCGTCGGTTCGTCGCTGCACTATTTCAGCGTGAACAGCGACAACCCCGACAACTTCGACAACGACGGCGCGACGGGCAGCCAAGCGATCGCGATCGGCCCGGGCGCGGCCGCGCCCGGGTATGTCAGCGTGGCAATCGGCGCGAACACGAACGCCGAGGAGTACGGCGTGGCGATCGGCTTGAACGCCGCGGCCAATGTCGGCGTGGCAATCGGCGCGAACGCGGCAGCCACCGAGTGGCACGACGTGGCAGTCGGCTTCGGCAGCCAGGCGACCGGCGGCTCGGCGGTCGCGGTGGGCGGCAACAGTCTCGCCTCGGCGTATCACGCCACGGCAGTCGGCCCGGGCGCGACCGCCACCGGGGTCAGCGCGGTCGCGCTGGGCGACAACGCGAGCGCGCCTGCCAACTTCAGCGTCGCGATCGGCCAGAACGCCGTCGCGGCCGACGTCCTGTCGATCGCACTGGGCACCAACGCGAAGACCGCTCCGGTCGTCGCCACCACGGAAGCCACGATCGGCGACAACGACTACACCTTCGCGGGCGTGGCGCCGGTCGGCACGCTCAGCATCGGCGACGTGGGCGCGGAGCGCACGATCTCCAACGTCGCGGCGGGCAGCCTCAGCGAGCATTCCACGGATGCGGTGAACGGCTCGCAGCTCTACGCCACGATCCAGGAGACCGGCGTCAATACGACGACGATCAACAACCTGACGTACAACATCACGCACGGCAAGGTCGGGCTGGTCCAACAGGACGATGCAACGAGCGACATCACCGTCGCGAAGGACACCGACGGCGCGAACGTTGACTTCACGGGCACGGCTGGTGCGCGTCAGCTCATGGGTCTCGCGAACGGCATTGCCGACAGCGCGGCCGTGAACGTGGCGCAAATGGCCTCGGCCGGCTTCCAGTTCGACACCACGGGCAAGGTCACCAATGCAGCCGTGACTTATGTGCCAGGTTCGATCGACGCCGGCAGCCCGCAAATCGTGTTGAACCCCGGTGTCGGCGACAGCGTGTATTTCGTCGACGGGGACCGCGATAAAGGCCACCTGCCGATCGGCACCCGCATTAGCAACCTGGCCGACGGCGTGCAAGACACGGACGCCGCTAACGTCGGGCAAGTCTACGACATCGTCGCCTCCCATATGCCTGGCGCCGGCGGCGGTCAACAGCTGTTCGCCGCTCGCCCCGGTTCGGACGTCAACGGCGGTTCCGGCGTCGACGCTTCGGGGCGCAACGAGTCTTATAAGAGCGCGGCGTACTACTCGCAGGTCGCGGGCTACGGCAACGACTCGGGCAACTCGGTGCCCACCGACGTCGCACGCGCCTTCGGCGCGGGCTCGATCGCCATCGGTTCGAGCGCCTACACGCCCGCGATGAACGCCGTGGCGCTCGGCGTGCAGGCCTACGCCAACGCGAAGGACGCCGTGGCGCTCGGCGCGGGCTCCGTGGCCAACCAGTCGAACACGGTCTCCGTGGGCAGCGACGGAACGGGCGTGTTCACCGCCTATGACGCCGACGGCAATGCCTACACCGCGCAAAGCCAGGCCAACACGCGCCGCATCGTCAACATGGCGGCGGGTCAGGCCGATAACGACGCCGTCAACGTCGGCCAGATGCGCAGCGTCGTGAGCGCGCTGGGCGGCGGCGCGTCGATCAATTCGGCGGGTGTGTTCGTCGCGCCGTCGTATTCGGTGGGCGGCACGGTCGTCAACACGGTCGGCGACGCCATCGCGAATCTCGACAGCCGCGTGACGCAAAACACGGCCGATCTCGCCGATGTCGTGGGCGGCGGAAACGCGATCCATGCGAGCGGCTCGTCGAACTCCGCGGTGCAGATGTCCGCAGTCAACCGCACCCTGCTCGCCGCGAGCGACACGAACGTTGCAGCGAGCGCTGCCACGGACACCGGCGCCGTGCATTACGACTCGGATGCGCACGACCAGATCACGCTGGCGAGCGCAACGGGCGGCAACGTGAAGCTCGGCGGTCTGGAAAACGCGGATCTGTCGTCGACGAGCCGCGACGCCGTAACCGGTCAGCAACTCTTCGCGACCAACCTGCAGGTCGACGCGCTGAACCAGGCCGTGCAGAACATCGCCACGACGGGTTCCACGGCGCTTTCGGTCAACAGCGCGAACGGTCCGGCGTCGGCGACGAACGCCCAGACCATCGCGCTCGGCGGCGGCGCGGCGGCGTCGGGCAATAACGCCACGGCGATCGGCGATTCGTCGGTGGCGTCGGGCGAGAGCACGGTTGCGCTCGGCCGCAACGCGTCGGCCACGGCGGCAAGCTCGGTCGCCATCGGCGCGAATTCGGTTGCGGACCGCGCAGGCGCGGTGTCGGTGGGCTCGGAAGGTTCGGAGCGGCAGATCACCAACGTCGCGGTGGGCACGTCGGGCACGGACGCGGTCAACCTCAACCAGATGAACAGCGCGCTCTCGCAGCAGTCGAACACGTTCAACCAGCAGGTGCAAAGCCTGCAGCGCTCGATCAACACGGTCGAGAAGAACGCGTATGCGGGCGTGGCAGCCGCCATGGCCATGCCTAACCTGACGCCTTCGGGTCCGGGCAAGACCGTGGTCGCTGCGGGCGGCGGCTACTACAAGGGCAGCAGCGCGGCAGCGGTCGCCGTCACGTATCGTTCGGCCAATATGCACTGGCTGGCGAACGTCGGCGTAGCGGTCACGAACAACGGCGACGCGGGCGCACGCGCCCAGGTCGGCTACGAGTTCTGATCGACCTGCGGTGGCGCGCTCGCGGCTTCGCGGGCGCGCCACCTCGCAGCAAACAAAAAAGCCACGAACGCGAGTTCGTGGCTTTTTGCATGGCGAAGCGACCACATACGACGAAAACACCGCGTCAGCGCCCCGCCGCCTCCATCGCTTCCTGCGTGAGCCACAGCGATTCCGGCAGATCCTGCTCGTTGAGATTGAGCCCGTCGCCGCCACGATCGACGACGATGAAATCGCTCACCTCACCCAGCGCGATCAGCGGATGATGCCAGACGCCCTTCGCGTAATTCACACCCTGCCAGCCGCTCGTGACGAACGCGCGAATCTTCGACACGTCGAGATCGCCGGCCGGCGCCACCACGACGAGATACGGCTTGTCGTTGAGCGGCACGAATGCCTGACTGCCAAGCGGATGGCGCTCGAGCATCTTCACTTCGAACGGCAGCACGCGCGCTTGTCCGCGAAACAGGTTGATCAGCGTGCGCCCGTTCTCGTCGGTGACATCGACTTTCGCGAGATCGTGATAGCGGATCGTCGTGCCCAGATTGATCGGAATCTGCTTCGCGCCTTCGAGCTCGATCACGTCGCCGAACGGCGCGAACGCCTCGCGCGTGAGCGGCTCGATGGTCAGCGTGGTACGGGTATCGCTCATGATGCGGCTCAGGCCAGCGTGCCCCACAGACGCACGCGCGACACGCCGCCGTCCGGGATGATGTTGAAGCGCACGTGCGTGACCGGGCCGAGCGCCGCGAGTTCGCTTTCGAAGTAGTGCTGGTTATCCATTTGCAGCTTCTGCTCGCCGAGCAGCACGGGCCAGAACATCGCCTGCGTCACGAGCGAGCTGTCCGTGCCGCCCACCACGCGCGCGGCCTGGAACGAGCAGCGATCCGGATAATTGCCCTTGAAGTGCGCCGTATCGACTTCGATCTTCTTGATGATGCCCGGCTGTGCGAGCGCGATGATCGCCCAGTCGTTGCCCGGTTCGCGGCGGCGGCGCGTTTCCCAGCCGTCGCCCATGTTCACGCCGCGGCCCGGCATCAGAATCGTCGAGGCGAGACCGAAATGCTGGTTGTTCGCGCCGACGAGATACGCGCCGTTTTCCATCGCGGCGAGGTCGAACAGTTCCGTGCGGCTCGCGCCCTGCCAGTCGAGTTGCGGCTGGCCGTAGACACGCAGACGCGCAATGCCGCCGTCCGGATAGATGTTCACGCGCAGGTGCGTGAACGGCTTGTCGCTGCCGACTTCCACGTAGTGATGGCTGTTGCCGTTCAGCGACATCGACGGCACGATTTCCGTCCATTGCGTCGAGCCGTTGGGCGCGCCGTCCGGCACATGCGCGGCTTCGACGGACGCCGCCGGCGGATAGTTGCCCGTGAAGTGGCTCGTGTCGAGATCGAGGCCTTTGATGACGCCCGGACGCGCGAGCTTCACGACGCACCAGTCGTAGCCCGTCGTGCGCTTGCGGCGCGTTTCCCAGCCGTCCATCCACTTGCCGTGATCGTCGTACTTGCCAGGGATGAAGACGGCCGGCTCCGGATTGAGCATGCGCTCCTTCGGCGCGAAGAAGTCGTCGCTCGCCTCGAGCGCCTGCGCGCCCAGACGCGGGTCCGCGAGATTCACGTAGCGGCGCGTGAAGTCAGGTGCGTTGGGGTCGAGAGTCGGGAGTGCCATCTTTGTCTTCCTTCGTATCTTTTCTGTGGTTCAAAAAGGCGCTGCGCTCCGCGTCGGCTGCCGGAGCGCATCGCCACGTCACGCGTCGATCAGCTCATCCAGCCTGAAGCGCGCAATGCGATAAATCTGGTCGAGGCTCGCGCGCATTTCGTCGGCGCGGCTGTTGTTCACGCGCGCCTCGAAGTTCGCGATGATGCCGTGACGGTCGTAGCCACGCACCGCGAGAATGAACGGAAAGCCGAACTTCTCGCGATACGCGCGATTGAGCGACTGCAGCTTGTCGAACTCTTCCTGCGTGCACTGGTTGAGGCCCGCGCCGCTCTGCTCGCGCGTCGATTCGGCGGTCAGTTCGCCACGCACCGCCGCCTTGCCCGCGAGTTCCGGGTGAGCGTTGATGAGCGCGAGCTGGCGCGTTTCGCCCGAGGTTTCGACGACGTTCGACATCGTCGTGTGCAGCGTGTCGATGCTCGCGTAGGGGCGCTGCTGCGCGGCCGCCTCGGCCACCCAGGGCGAATGCTCGAAGATGCCCGAGAGCGCCGCCACGAAGGCGTCGGTCGAGGCCTGATTCAGCTGGTCGAGGGTGTAGTGCATTGCCTTCATGCGGCGGCCCCGCGGTTCTCGTTCTGTTGCAGTTGATAGGGATGGTGCTCGCGCCAGTGGCGTGCGATATCCACGCGGCGCGTGACCCACACGCGCTCGTGCTTTTCGATGTGATCGAGAAAGCGCTGCAGCGCGCGGAAGCGCCCCGGACGTCCGAGCAGACGGCAGTGCATGCCGATCGACAACATCTTCGGCGCTTCGTCGCCTTCTTCGTAGAGCACGTCGAACGCATCGCGCAGATAGGTGAAGAAGTGATCCGCCGTGTTGAAGCCTTGCGGCGTGGCGAAGCGCATGTCGTTGGTGTCGAGCGTGTACGGCACGATCAGTTGCGGCGAGGTCTTGCCGCCTGTCATCGCCACGTCCATCCAGAACGGCAGGTCGTCGCCGTAATTGTCGGAGTCGTAGAGAAAGCCGCCGTATTCGGCGACCAGACGATGCGTGTTCGGACTGTCACGCCCCGTGTACCAGCCGAGCGGGCGCTGGCCCGTCACGCGCTCGATCGCCTGCATGCCGAGCTTCATGTGCTCGGCTTCGAGTTCCGGCGTCGCGTCCTGATAGTGAATCCAGCGATAACCGTGGCACGCGATCTCGTGACCCAGCTCGACGAATGCGCGCGCGACTTCAGGATGACGCTCGATCGCCATGCCCACGCCGAACACGGTCAGCGGCAGACCGCGCTTCTCGAACTCGCGCAGGATGCGCCACACGCCTGCGCGCGAGCCGTATTCGTAGATCGACTCCATGCTCATATGACGCGACGGATACGCGGCCGCGCCGACGATCTCGGAGAGAAACTGCTCGGACGCGGGATCGCCGTGCAGCACGCAGTTCTCGCCGCCCTCTTCGTAGTTGAGCACGAATTGCACCGCGACGCGCGCGCGCCCGGGCCAGTTGGCCTGCACCGGATGGCGGCCATAACCGATCAGATCGCGGGGATAGTGGGGATCGAGTGGCATGCTGGTCGAATCAATCGAATGGTGAGGATGAAACACACGCTGAAAACGGCTTCCGGGTCCGCGCGATACCGGTACCACCCGCCTGCAAGCCTTGCGCCACAAGGATTTGCGGGATTCGACGGCGATCTGCTTCACGGACCGGCCCAGTGTAGCGAAATCGTCAGGCCGCGCCCATACGCACGCTCAGATAGTGCGGGTCAAGCGAGGTGTATGAGCCGGGCGGGCCGCGCCCGGCTGGCACGCTCGCCGGACACGCGTTTACCCGTAGCGCAGCGGGCGCACCGGCGGCGGCGTGTCCGTCGCGCTCGCGGGGCTGGTCGGGCTGAAGCGGGCGAATTCGCCGTCGTAACGCTTGGCGAGCGGCCGCGCGAAGTCGCCGCGCTTGGCGGTCGTCAGGCGCAGCGCGACCAGCGCTTCGACCCACTTCACGGCCGCTGTCACGCCGTCGACGACGGGCACGCCCAGCGCGTCCTCCACCTGGGCGCACAGGCTCGTCATGCCCGCGCAGCCGAGCACGATCGCATCGCTGCCGTCTTCCTCGAGCGCGCGCCGGCATTCGTCGACGATCGCGCGGCGCGCCGCCGAGCCCGGCTCGTCGAGTTCGAGCACGGCCACGTCGATCGCGCGCACGTTGCGGCAGAACCGCGTCATGCCATAGCGCTCGGCCAGATGCCACGCCATCGCGCGGGTGCGCGAGAGCGTCGTCACCACCGAGAAGCCGGGCGCGAGCACGCTCGCCGCATGCATGGCCGCCTCCGCGATGCCCACCACCGGCCCGCGCGCCAGTTCGCGCGCGGCGTACAGACCGGGATCGCCGAAACAGGCGATCACGTAGCCGTCGTAGCCTTCGCGCTCGCCCGCCTCCACTTCCGCGAGCAGACCGGGCGTCGCGAGCGCCTCGTCGTAATAGCCCTCGATCGAGGGCGGTCCCATGGTCGGGCTCACGGCCACCACGTCGGTGCCCGGCGCGACGACGGTGCGCGCGCACTGCTCCATGGCGGCCGTCATGCGCTGCGTGGTGTTCGGATTGATGAGTTTGATACGCATGGCAGTTCCTTCGTCTCCTTCGTCTCTTGCGTCTTTCCCGCGCTCAGGCCTGCGCGCGGGCGCGTTCGCCCATCGTGAAGGCTCGATAGAACAGCGCGCCGAGCGCCGCGCCGATGAACCACGAGAAGTTCGCCGCATTGCCGAACGACGGCACCATCACGCAGAGCACCGCGATCACGGCAGCGGGCAGCAGCGCCGCGACCGCGCGCCAGTTCACGCCGTTGCTGTACCAGTACGCGCCCTTCGGCGACACCGAGTAAAGGTCGTCGACCGCGAGACGGCCGCGCTTCACGAGATAGAAGTCGACGATCAGGACACCATACAAAGGTCCGATGAACGCGCCGAGCACGTCGAGCGTGTAGTGAATCACGGCCGGATTGTTGAACAGATTCCACGGCGTGATGAAGATCGACGCGACCGCCGCGAGCATGCCGCCCGCACGCCAGCTGATGAGGCGCGGCGCGACGTTCGAGAAGTCGAACGCGGGCGACACGAAGTTCGCGACGATGTTGATGCCGATGGTCGCGATCGTGAACGTCAGCGCGCCCATGATCACGGCGGTCGGATGATCGATACGTCCCACCGTTTCGACCGGATCGGTAATCAGTTGTCCGAACACCGGCAGCGTCGCCGAAGTCGTGATCACCGTGACCAGCGAGAACGCGAGGAAGTTGACGGGCAAGCCCCAGAAGTTGCCGCGATGCACGCTGCGCAGCGACTTGCCATAGCGCGAGAAGTCGCCGAAATTGAGCATCGGCCCCGAGAAATACGACACCACCAGCGAGACCGCCGTGATCATCACCGGAATCACTTCGGCGCCGTGATACTTCACGCCGCCGAGATTCAGGCCGATGTTCTGCCAGCCCGCGCGATAAACCATGTAGCCCGCAAGCGCGAACATCACCACATAGACCGCCGGGCCCGCGAAGTCGATGAACTTCTTGATGGTGTCCATGCCGTTCCAGAACACGAACGCCTGCAGCACCCAGAGCGTCATGAAACCGGCCCAGCCGACCGTCGAAAGGCCGAACATGCCGTGCTTGTGCACGTCGGCATACGGCATCAGTTGCGGGAAGAATTTGAGCACGACGATCACGAGCGCGCTCGACGCGAGAAAGGTCTGGATGCCGTACCACGCCACCGCGATGAGGCCGCGAATCACGGCGGGAATATTCGCGCCGAGCACGCCGAACGTGCCGCGGCACGCGACCGGATACGGCACGCCGTGACGCTGGCTCGGACGCGCGATGAGATTGCAGAGCACGTTGACGATCGAGATACCGACGATCAGCGCGACCAGCACCTGCCAGCTCGTGAGACCGAGCGCGAACAGCGAGCCCGCGAACACGTAGCCGCCAACGCTGTGCACGTCGGACATCCAGAACGCGAAGATGTTGTACGCGCCCCAGGTCTGTTCCTTGAGCGGCGCGAGATCGTGGTTGTAGAGCCGCTCGCTGTAGCCGGCCGGGATCCTCAGATTGTCGGCGCCATCGCCGCTGTTACCGCTTTCGCCTGAATCGAAACCGGGCACTGCCGGACTGCCTGGGGATGCGCTGAACTGAGCCATGACCCGCTCCTTGGGATGGATACGCCGACGGAAAAAGACGCCTGAACGCCTCGACACGCGCGCCGCGCCGCACGATGCGGCCGCCGCGATGATTCCCTGCGAATGCACGGGCCTGGCGCCGCGTGCTGCGCACCGCGCCGGTCGCCGCTTGCGCGCGCCCTGATCGCCGTGCCCACCGTCATGCCGATACGCGTGCGGAGAACGCCTGGCGGCGTGCGCATCACGATCGTTTGAATCCCTTGGGTTGCTCTGTTTCGATCTTTTATGCGGCGGCGGTTGCGCGTTGCAACGCTCGCCGCCCTGCCCGATTGGGCGTCTGGTTCAACGTCCGGACGCCGCGGTCTCGCGCGTGCCGAACACATCCTGCAAATCGACCGATGCGCCCGCCGGCCGGTCGAGCATCTTCAGCTCGACGCCCTGCAGGTGCCGCACCATCAGCGCCGCCGCTTCCTGCGACTGGCCGCTTTCGAGCGCCGTCAAAATGGCCTCGTGATCGTCGTACGAACAAGGGCTGCGTCCCGGCGATTCGTAGAGCGCCGAAATCAGCGTCGAGCGCGCCACCAGTCCGTTCAGGCAGTCGCACAGCACCGTGTTGCCCGTGAGCGTCGCGAGCGCCGTATGGAACTCGCCCGAGAGGCGAATCCACGCCGGAAAGTCCCGGCTCTCGAACGCCTTGCGTTCGCGCCGGATCGTCTCGCCGATGCTCTTCAGCCGCCGGTTGCCGTGCTGCGCGCTGCAAATGCGCTCCACCACCGCGAGTTCGATGATGCGGCGCATCTCGAACACCTCGTGGACCTCCTGAAGCGACGGGCTGGCGACGAACGCGCCCCGGTTCGGTTCCAGATCGACGAGATGATCGGTGGCCAGCAGCGCCAGCGCCTGGCGGATCGGCCCGCGCTTCACGCCGAACACTTCGCACAACTGCGCTTCCGTGAGCTTCGCGCCAGGCGGCAGACGATGCTCGAGGATGGCGGCGCGGATACGCGCGGCGATTGCCTCGGGCTTCGTGCCGGTCGCGTCGGCTTCGGTGTCGGTTTCGGTGTTTCGCATGTCTGTCACCTTGATGTTGGGTATGCTAGTTTGGACATAAAGATTGTCAACAATTTTATCGGCCAACCTGGGGAAGATACCCACGTCGACGCAAATCACCCATGCATCGCAACGGTGAAAGCCGCGTCAATACGGGGCGAATCGCACATTCATGGTGATCCACTGCCCCACAATAGCCCAATTTTTTGTCAACAATTTAGCGTCGAGTCGGTTCCTTGGACATCGCTCTGGTGCGTTATTTATTGGCCGTTAGTTGCGAATATGACGTCAAAAAAAGCGCCCGAAGGCGCTTTGCAGTCACGTCGATCAGCCAAGATGCGGATACCCGCTCATCTGCAACTCAAAGCCATGCGCGTGGGCGCTCAACTGCGCCTGCGCGCCGAACGGCAGCGTGACCATATCGGCGATATGGCCGAACGGCAGGCCCGTGATCACCGGAATGCCCGCTATCGAGCGAATCTGTTCGACCGCTGCGTGCAGGTCGTAACCGTTGTCGTAGTCGAACGGCTTGCCGCCCGAGAAATCGCCGAGCACGAGCGCCTTCTGCCGCGCGAGGATGCCCGAAAGATGCAGCTGATACAGCATGCGTTCGATGCGGAACGGCTGCTCGTTCACATCCTCGACGAAGAGGATGCCGCCCTCCACCGGCGGCATATACGGCGTGCCGATCAGCGAGGTGAGCACGGCCAGATTGCCGCCCCAGAGCATGCCCGACACGTCGGCCTGCTGCGCCTGCGGCGCGTTCACCTTGAGCGTGTACTCGGGTTTCGTCAGCACGTCCCAGAAGTGGCGCATCGTGAAACCGCTGAGCGTTTCCGCGCCGAAGTCGCTGAGCAGCATCGGGCCGCCGAATGTCTTGATGCCCGCGCGCGCGAACAACGCCAGTTGGATCGCCGTGAAATCGCTATGGCCGACGAGCGCGATCGGCTGATCGGTCAGGCGTCGCTGCAGTCCTTCGTAGTCGAGTCCGTGCAGGACGCGCACCGCACCGTAGCCGCCGCGCACCGCCAGCGCGATGTCGGGCAACGCGCGCGCGGGATCCGCGAGACGGTTCAGTTCGGCGGCGCGCTGTCCGTCGGTGCCCGCGAAGCGCTGAAAGCGGCGCTCGGTGGCTTCGACGTTCTCGACGCGGTGACCTTCGGCGCGCAGACGCGCGATCCCGCGATGCACCGCCGCCGGATCATGCGGATAGCCCGACGGCGCGATCAGTTCGATGGTGCGATGCTTGATCATGTTCGAGGCGGTGGAGGCTCGCCGGACCGCGGCGAGCGGAGTCAGGACGGGTTGTCGTCGGGCTGCGTGCCAACGGCGTCGCCGCTGGCCTGCTCCGCCGCTGCGCGCCGCGCTTCGCGGCTGGCGCGACGGCGTTCGGCGAAGAACGCACGCAGCGCGTCGCCGCATTCCGTTTCGAGCACGCCGCCCATCACGCTCGTGTGGTGATTGAGCTGGTCGTTCGAAAAGGCGTCGACGACGCTGCCGCACGCACCCGTCTTCGGGTCGCGCGCGCCGTACACGACGCGCGAGATGCGGGCGTGCATGATGGCGCCCGCGCACATCAGACACGGTTCTAGGGTCACATAGAGTTCGCAGCCGGGCAAGCGGTAGTTACCCAGCGCGGCGCCGGCCGCGCGCAGCGCCGCCATTTCCGCGTGCGCCGACGGGTCGTGCGTACCAATCGGATGATTGAAACCCGTGGCGATCACCTCGTCGCCGCGCACCAGCACCGCGCCGACCGGCACTTCGCCGGCCGCGCGCGCTTCGTCGGCGGCGGCTTGCGCGAGGCGCATGAAATGGCGGTCGCGGTCGCTGACGGGATCGGGTTGAGGCGCGGCGCAGGGGGCAGCCGAATGATCGGCTGAAGGGGCAACTGAAGGAGCGACTGAAGGGTCGACAGCGGCAGCCGGTTCAGCGCTGACGCCCGGCTGCGCCGTCTCGTCGGGCGGCGTGGCGCCCGGAGCGACGCTCACGCGCTGCCCGCCGCGAAGCCGCCCTCGCCTGCCGCGCGTTCGGACAGGCGTTCGGCGATCCGGCGGCGATATTCGTGCGGCACGACCATCGGGCCGCCGCGCAGCGACTCCAGCGCCATGTCGAGCGCGAGCATGCGCGCGCGCAGGCGGCAGCGCGCGGCTTTGTTGTCGCCGACCTTGGCGAGTTCTTCCTGGAGATCGCGCAGCGCGCGCAGTTGTTCGACCGCGGGCGGCACGAAACCGGCGTTCTTCAGGATGCGGTTCGCGACCCGGACGTCATCGGGCACGAACGGGTCGTCGTCGAGTTCCTGGGGCGCGCGTGCGCCATCCAGATCGTCGAAGTCACCGCGCGCTGCTGCGGCGGCAATCCGTTGTTCGACGAGGGCATCAAGCAATTTCATCGGCAATCCACTACGTTGCGGCCCACGCATTCTATCAGGGTAAGACCTGGAAGACCGTCGGCGTCTGTCGTGTGACACGTCAAGCTCTTACAGGTTGACAGGCGCTCCGTTTGATGCGAGGCGCATCAAATCAGACAAATGCCGAAAAACCGGATACGTCTGATGCCGTCGGGCCGCAGACGGCGTTAGTGTGGCAGATCAGGGCGCAGGATCGACGCGTCCGCCGCTCAATTTTCTTCGGTGCGCACGCCATGACGAGAAACACGAGTTTTCATGACAATCCGGTTAGATTGCGCGCGGCGCTCGCGCGCAACGCGCGTCTGGTCGCAATCGGCCTGCTGATCGCCGCCAGCCTCAGCGGCTGCGGCGTGTTCTGCGGCGCGGCGGGCGGCAGCGGAGGCGGCGTCGCCGGCGGGTGCGGCACCGGCATGCGCTTCTAAAAAGCAAAGGCTCCGCTTTCACGGGGCCCTGCTTGTGTTCCGTCGATCGATTCGGCGCTTAGTCCTTCAGCACCTTGCCAACCGCATCGACCACGACGCTCACGTTCTTCTCATTGAGCCCGGCGACGCACATGCGGCCCGAACGCAGGATGTACACGCCGAACTCTTCCTTGAGCCGATCGACCTGCTCCGCGCTCAGCCCCGTGTACGTGAACATGCCGCGCTGCTTGACGTAGCGCTCCAGCGCCTCGCCGCTCACGTGCGCCTTGAGGCCATCGTGAATCTTCACGCGCATACGCGCGATGCGCTCGCACATGGCCGCCAGCTCGGTTTCCCACGATTGCTTGAGTGCCGGCGTCGAGAGCACGCGCGTGACGATCTTCGCGCCGTGCGTCGGCGGATTGCTGTAGTTCGAGCGCACCGCGCCGGTCAGTTGACCCAGCACGCGATCCGCAGCCGCAGCGTCTTCGCAGATCACATGCAGACCGCCGCAACGCTCGCCGTACAGCGAGAAGTTCTTCGAAAACGAGTTCGCGACCAGCGCCGGCACACCGCGGCGGCCGAGTTCGCGCACGGCGAACGCATCGGCGTCGAGACCCGCGCCGAAGCCCTGGTACGCCATATCGACGAACGGCAGCAGATCGCGCTTTTGCAGCACGTCGATCAGTTGCACCCACTGCGCGTCGTTCAGATCGACGCCGGTCGGGTTATGGCAGCACGCGTGCAGCAGCACCACGCTCTTCGCGGGCAGCGCGTCGATGGCCGAAAGCATCGCGTCGAACTTCAGGCCGCCCGTCGCCTCGTCGTAGTACGGGTACGTGTTCACTTCGAAGCCCGCGCGCTCGAAGATGAAGCGATGGTTTTCCCACGTCGGATCGCTCACCCACACCTGGCTCTGCGGGAAATAGCGCTTGATGAAATCGGCGCCGACCTTGAGCGCGCCCGAACCGCCGAGCGTCTGCACGGTCGCGATGCGAGCCGCCGCGCGCGACGGGCACTCGGCGCCGAACACGAGCGACTGCACGGCATCGCGATACTGCGCGAAACCGGCCATCGGCAGATAGGGCTTCGGACCCGGCTCGTTGAGAATCGCCGCTTCCGCTGCGTGGACGGCCTGCATCACGGGCAAGCGGCCGTCATCGTCGAAATAGATGCCAATGCTCAGATTGACCTTGTTCTGGCGCGGATCTTTCTGGAAGTTCTCGTTGAGCGAGAGAATCGGGTCGCCGGGATAGGCATCGATATGTTCGAACATGACGGTTGCTTGTTTCGTTGATGAGCAGGTTACGAAGTGGCCGGCGCAGCTTGTCGACTCGCTTATCGCGTCGGCACGCTGCCTTGCAGCGCGGGCGCCGCGCCACGACGCCAGAAACGATACGCGGCGGCGAGCACGGCCAGCCACACGGGAATCAGATACACGGAAATGCGCAGATCCGGAATCAAATACATTACAACGAGAATGCCCGCGAGGAACACCAGGCACACGTAATTCGTGAGCGGATAGCCGAGGCTCTTGAACGCCGTCGTCTCGCCCACACGCGCTTTTTCGCGGCGGAATTTCAGGTGGATCAGGCTGATCATCGCCCAGTTGATGATCAGCGCCGACACCACGAGACCCATCAGCAGTTCGAAAGCCTTGCCCGGCATGAAGTAGTTGATCAGCACGCAGGCCGCCGTCGCGACCGCGGTCACGGCGAGCGCCGCCAGCGGAATGCCGCGGTTGTTCACCTTGAGCAGCGCGCGCGGCGCGTTGCCCTGCAGCGCGAGACCGTAGAGCATGCGGCTGTTGCAGTACACGCCGCTGTTATAGACCGAGAGCGCCGCCGTCAGCACGACCACGTTGAGCACGTGCGCGACGAGATTGCTGTTCATCGCGTGGAAGATCAGCACGAAGGGGCTGCCGCCCGACACGACTTTTTCCCACGGATACAGCGAGAGCAGCACGCCGAGCGCGCCGACGTAGAAAATCAGGATGCGGTAGATGACCTGGTTGGTCGCGCGCGGGATGGTATGCGAGGGATCGTCCGCTTCGGCGGCGGTGATGCCGACCAGTTCGAGACCGCCGAACGAGAACATCACAACGGCCATCGACATCACGAGACCCGACACGCCGTGCGGGAAGAACCCACCGTGACGCCACAGATTCGACACGCCCGCCTCCGGCCCAGCCGAGCCCGAGAGCAGCAGCCAGCCGCCGAACGCGATCATGCCGACGATAGCCAGCACCTTGATGATCGCGAACCAGAATTCGAGCTCGCCGTACGACTTGACGCTCGCCAGATTGATGCCGTTGATGACGACGAAGAAGCCGAGCGCCGACACCCACGTCGGCAAAGTCGGCCACCAGTAATGCATGTAGATGCCGACCGCCGACAGCTCCGCCATGCTCACGAGCACGTAGAGCACCCAGTAATTCCAGCCGGAGAGAAAGCCTGCGAACGGGCCGAAGTATTTATCGGCGAAATAGCTGAACGAACCGGCGACGGGCTCGTCGACGACCATCTCGCCCAGTTGCCGCATGATGAAGAACGCGACGACGCCGGCAATCGCATAGCCGAGCAGCACCGAGGGACCGGCCGTCTGGATCGTCTGCGCGATGCCGAGGAACAGTCCTGTGCCGATTGCGCCGCCTAGCGCGATCAGTTGAATGTGACGGTTCTTGAGGCCGCGCTTGAGGTGGCCGTTCGCGTCCTGCTGACCGCGTGCGCCGCTTGTATCGTGGGAAACCATGTCTCTTCCTGTCTCTTCTTTATCGATGCGCCCGTGAGGTGTCCGGGTGGGCACGCTGCACGGCCGCGCGAAATAAAATTGCGCGCGCAACCTTCTGCGCTGGCGCGCTTACGAGACCGTCGGTCGCGTCCGACAAGCCCGTCAGGTGCGCCCAGTGTATAGGCGACGGGGAAAAATATGATTTCATCTGATACGCAGGCAAACCCTGATTGGTACAATTTCGTTTCGCATTGAACTTATCCCGAGCAAGAAAAGTGCAAAACATCGCCCTCGACCCCATCGATCTGCGGCTACTCGCCGCGCTTCAGCAGCACGGACGCGCCTCGAACCTCGAGCTGGCCGCCGCCGTGAAGCTCTCGCCGGCCCAGACGCTCAGACGCCATCGCCGACTCGAAGAGCTGGGCGTGATCAAGCGCTACGAGACGCGCCTCGACCCGCAAGCGCTTGGCTTTGGCGTGGTCGCGTTCATTCAGGTGACGATGGAGCGCGGGCACATGCGCGAGCTCATGAAGTTCAAGGAACTCGTCGCGCAGTTGCCGCAGGTGCAGGAGTGTTATTCCGTGACCGGCGATATCGACTACGTACTGAAAGTGGTGGCGCGCGATCTCAAGGCGCTGTCCGAATTCCTGCTAGACACGCTCATGCGCGCGCCTGGCGTGAGCAGCGTGCATTCGATTGTCTGCCTCGATGAACTCAAGGGTACGAGCGCGATGCCGTTGGAGGCGTGAGCGGAGCGTGAAGCCGGCTCGCTGGGGATAAGTCCCGTGCGGATACACAATTTTATCTCATTTGCATGCCGCAGATGAGGGAAGATTGCGTTTTGGCCCCTTGGGCAAGGGCAAAATCGAATAAGTACGAGGCAATCGGATTCTGTAGGAGATACGAATGCCGCCAACAAAAAACCCGCGCCGGATCGAGATCCGTGCGCGGGTTTTTTGTTGACGCCGACGCGCGAACGCGTCGGTTAGAACGGGATTATTCCCACTCGATCGTCGCAGGCGGCTTGCCCGAAATGTCGTACACGACACGGTTGATGCCGCGCACTTCATTGATGATGCGATTCGACACATGGCCGAGCAGCTCGTGCGGCAGATGCGCCCAATGCGCCGTCATGAAGTCGAGCGTCTGCACAGCGCGCAGCGCGACGACATATTCATACGTGCGGCCATCGCCCATCACACCCACGCTCTTCACCGGCAGGAACACCGCGAACGCCTGGCTCGTCAGCTCGTACCACGACTTGCCGGTTTCCTTGTCGATGGTGTTGCGCAGCGTCTCGATGAAGATCGCGTCCGCGCGACGCAGCAGGTCCGCGAAATCGCGCTTCACTTCGCCGAGAATCCGCACGCCCAGACCCGGGCCCGGGAACGGGTGGCGATACACCATGTCGTGCGGCAGGCCGAGCTTCACGCCCAGTTCGCGCACTTCGTCCTTGAACAGTTCGCGCAGCGGCTCGAGCAGCTTCAGGTTCAACGTTTCCGGCAAACCACCGACGTTGTGGTGGCTCTTGATCGTGTGCGCGCCCTTCTTGCCCTTGCCCGCCGACTCGATCACGTCCGGATAGATCGTGCCTTGCGCGAGCCACTTCGCGTCCGTCAGCTTGCCCGCTTCGGTCTGGAAGACTTCCACGAACTCCGCGCCGATGATCTTGCGCTTCGCTTCCGGATCGGTCACGCCCGCCAGCTTCGACATGAACGCCTGGCTCGCGTCGACGTGAATCACCTTTACGCCGAGGTTGTCCGCGAACATCGACATGACCTGTTCGGCTTCGTTCAGACGCAGGAGGCCGTGATCGACGAACACGCAGGTCAGCTGGTCGCCGATCGCGCGATGCAGCAGCGCCGCCGCCACCGACGAATCCACGCCGCCCGACAGACCGAGAATGACGTGCTCCTTGCCGACCTGCTTGCGGATCGCTTCGACGGCTTCGTCGATGTAGTGACCCATTTCCCAGTCGGCCTTCGCGTTACAGATGCCCAGCACGAAGCGCTCGAGCATCGCGCGGCCCTGCACCGTGTGCGTGACTTCCGGGTGCCATTGCAGACCGTAGAAGTGACGCGCCTCGTCGGCCATCGCCGCGATCGGGCACGATTCCGTCGACGCCATCAGCTGGAAGCCCGCCGGCATTTCGATGACCTTGTCGCCGTGGCTCATCCACACCTTGAGCATGCCGTGGCCTTCCGACGTGCGGAAGTCTTCGATCCCGTTCAGGAAGCTCGTGTGGTTGCGCGCGCGCACTTCGGCGTAACCGAATTCGCGCAGATGGCCGCCGTCGACCTTGCCGCCGAGCTGCTCGGCCATCGTCTGCATGCCGTAGCAGATGCCGAGCACGGGCACGCCCAGTTCGAACACGGCTTGCGGCGCGCGCGGCGTGTCGGTTTCGGTAACCGAATTCGGGCCGCCCGAGAGAATGATGCCCTTCGGCGCGAATTCGCGGATGAACGCGTCGTCGACGTCGTACGGATGGATTTCCGAGTAGACGTTGGCTTCGCGCACGCGGCGCGCGATCAGCTGGGTGACTTGCGAACCGAAGTCGAGGATCAGGATTTTGTCATGCATGGCAGCGGACGAGACCTCAAAAAGAACGGATACAGAAAGCCGCGCGCTGGCTGAGCATGGCGCGCGGCATGAATTTTTCGGACCGGGGCGCGGAACCTTGCCGCCGTGGAGCGGCGCGGTTCGGGCAGACTGTCGGGCGTACTACACGATACGCGACAAGGCGTACTGCACGGCGCACTACAAGGCGGACTGCGTCTGTCGAAACGGTGACCGGTTGCGCGGGCCTTAGCCACGCAGCGGCGGCCTCGGTGCGTCGGCGGCTTCGTCGCGCGCGGTGAGGCGCGCGTCCTCGGCTTCTGCCGATGCCGCGGCTTCGGCCACCGGATGCGGCGCCGTTGTCGATGCGGCAACGGGCGTAACGTGCGTGTCGGGCGCAAAGGGCGCAACCGGCTCGACCACCACCGGCTCGACTGCAGGCGCCGTCTTCTCGCGCACGAAAACCGGCTTCGCATAGACGACCGGCTCGTCGCGCCGGGCTTTCGCCGCCGCACGCGCTTCGCGTTCCTGCGCAGCGGCTTCGGAAGCCAGCACGCGATCGCGCTGTTTCACCGCGCCCGCGAGACGCGCACCGCCGAGTCCGACGATGATCAGCCAGACGCCGACCGCGCCCGCCACGAGTTGACCGAAGCCCGTGAGCCGCGGCTCGTGCAGACCGATCAGCCAGACCAGCATCAGCACGCCCGCGATCCAGTTGACGTGGCCCGCGGTACGCCCGACCGTGGCGGTCAGCGCACCGTCGATGGCCCCGCGCAGCGCAAGCCACGCGAAACCGACCAGCACCACTCCGAACGCCTGTCCGATGAGCGCCGGCTGCGCCTGCACGAGTTGCAACGCGTTGTAGAGCGAGGTCCACGGCGTGAGCAGAAACAGCACGCCGAAACCCAGCAACGTCAACGCATCGACAATCAGCACTATGCGCAGCAGCGGCTTCATCAGGGCTTAGTCCACGTGGTAGTTGGGCGCTTCCTTCGTGATCTGCACGTCATGCACGTGCGATTCGTTCAAGCCGGCGCCGGTGATCTGCACGAACTCCGCCTTCGTATGCAGTTCGTCGATCGTGCGGCAACCGCAGTAGCCCATCGAGGCGCGCACGCCGCCGATCATCTGGAACAGGATCGCGTTGATCGGGCCCTTGTAGGCCACACGGCCTTCGATGCCTTCCGGCACGAGCTTGTCGATGTTCGCCGAGTTGTCCTGGAAGTAGCGGTCCGCCGCGCCGTCCTTCATCGCGCCGACCGAACCCATGCCGCGGTACGACTTGTACTGGCGGCCCTGGAACAGGAACACGTCGCCCGGCGATTCTTCGGTGCCGGCGAACATGCTGCCCATCATCACGGCGTTCGCGCCGGCGGCCAGCGCCTTCGACACGTCGCCCGAGTAGCGCACGCCACCGTCGGCGATGCACGGCACGCCGGTGCCCTTGAGCGCTTCGGCGACGTTCGAGATGGCCGTGATCTGCGGCACGCCCACACCCGCGACGATACGCGTCGTGCAGATCGAACCCGGGCCGATACCGACCTTCACGCCGTCCGCGCCGTACTCGACGAGCGCACGTGCAGCGTCAGCCGTGGCGATGTTGCCGCCGATGACTTCGACGTGCGGGAAGTTCTGCTTGACCCAGCGAACGCGCTCGAGCACGCCCTTGCTGTGGCCGTGCGCCGTATCGACGACGATGACGTCGACGCCGGCCTGCACCAGCAGTTCGACGCGCTCTTCGTTGTCCGGGCCGACGCCGACTGCCGCGCCCGCGCGCAGCTTGCCGTGCTCGTCCTTGCAGGCGGCCGGGTGTTCGGTCTGCTTGGTGATGTCCTTCACGGTCATGAGGCCGCGCAGTTCGAACGCTTCGTTCACGACCAGCACGCGCTCGAGGCGGTGGCTGTGCATGAGCGACTTGGCTTCGGCCAGCGGCGTGCCTTCCTTGACGGTGACGAGGCGCTCGCGCGGCGTCATGATCGAACGCACGGGTTCGTCGAGACGGGTTTCGAAGCGCAGGTCGCGGTTCGTCACGATACCGACGAGTTGCGCGCCTTCCACGACCGGGAAGCCCGAGATGCCATGCTGCTGCGAGAGCGCGATGACGTCGGCGACCTTCATCTGCGGCGGCACGGTGATCGGATCGCGCACGACGCCCGACTCGAAACGCTTCACCTTCGCCACCTCGCGCGCCTGCTCGGCCGGCGTGAGGTTCTTGTGGACGATACCGACGCCGCCCTGTTGCGCCATGGCGATCGCCAGACGACCTTCCGTGACGGTATCCATGGCGGCCGACACGAGCGGAATGTTCAGGGAGATATTGCGGGTCAGCCGGGTTTTCAGGCTGGTGTCGCGCGGGAGAACGTCGGAGAAGGCGGGAACGAGGAGCACGTCATCGAACGTGAGTGCTTTCTGGATCAGACGCATGGCAAATCCTATAGGCGCAAAAGCAGATTATACGGGATACCGCCCTGGAAATCATCAGTGCCTACAGTAGCTTAGCGCTGAATTTGGGATTTCCGCGAAGTTTTGAAGGGCGCACGCACCGGGAATTCGACCCGAATTTCACTCCGACTCGATCGCGCCGCGGCCCGGTGCAGGATTGAACAAGACGCGCGCGCGCCGCCCCGCTATGCTGGCACCCATTCTGTGCGGCCATGCGGGCCGCCGGTGCGCGATCAGCGCGTTCAAGCAAAGCCGAAGCGGAGGCAAGTGAAATGCAGCGTGGTGTGTTGTACGGCGTGTTGGCCGGTGCGTTATGGGGAACCGTCTTTCTGGTGCCCCGGCAATTGCCGGAGTTTTCGCCGCTGCTGCTGAGCGCCGGGCGCTATGTCATGTACGGGCTCGTTTCGCTCGCGGCGCTCATGCCGATGCTGCGCCGCGTCTGGCCGCGCATCACGCGCGCGGACCTGATCGCGCTCGTCAAACTCGCGCTGATGGGCAACCTGCTCTATTACCTCTTTCTCGCCAGTGCGATCCATCTCGTGGGCATCGCACCCGCTTCGCTGATCGTTGGCGTGCTGCCGGTGACCGTCACCTATCTGGGCCGCGGCGACCACGGCGCCGTGCCGCTTTCCAAGCTCGTCTGGCCGCTCGCGATGATCGCGGCGGGCATCGTCTGCATCAACGTGGATGTGTTCACGGCCAATACGTCCGACCACGCGAGCGTGCTGACCAAGATCGCCGGGCTCGGCTGCGCGCTGGGCGCGCTGGTCTGCTGGACGTGGTTCGCGGTCGAAAACGCACGCTACCTGCAGCGCAACGACCACTTCGGCGGCAATGAGTGGTCGGTGCTCTGGGGCGTGGTGACGGGCGCGCTCGGCGCGCTGCTCTGGCTCGTAATTCTGGTCCTGCCGTCCGGCGCGGTGCAGGCAACCGTCGCCGACGGCCGCTGGACCACGTTCTGGCAACTCAATCTGGTGCTGGCGATCGGCGCGTCGTGGCTCGGCAACGGACTCTGGAACGCCGCCGCCAAGCGCCTGCCGCTCACGCTGTCCGGGCAGATGATCGTGTTCGAGACGCTGTTCGCGCTGCTCTACGGCTTCATCTACGACCACCGCCTGCCGCGCGGGCTCGAAATCGCGGCCATCGTCCTGCTGATGGCGGGCGTGAGCTGGTCGGTCCGCCAGCACGCGGGCGGCCCGGAAGACACCGCGCACGGCGACGGCATCGTGCCGGACGGCGATCTGCCGGGCCTCGGCGGCGATTCGGGTTCGCGCCCGCCCGGCAACGGCAGCGAGCGCCGCAGCACGACGGCTTGATTCCGCTTGATCCCGCTTGATCCCGCTTGATACCTTGTGGAGCGGGCGCGAAAACCGCGCGCCCAAAACACATTCGGCGCGGTCCATCGAGCGATGGCCGCGCCGAAATGCTGATCGATCAGACTAAAACGCCGAAGAAACCCCGAACCGGCTCAGCGCGAATCCTTGTTCTGCCACTTGCGCCCTTCGATCGAGCCTTCCTTGCGCGTCTTGTCGACGCGGCGCTGGCGCGCGAGCTTGGGATCGACCAGCAGCGGACGGTAGATTTCCACGCGATCGTGGTCGGCGAGCACCGTGTCGAGCGGCTTGAGCTTGCCGTAGACGCCCACCTTCAGTGTCGTCAGATCGATCTCGGGATGGCGCGCGAGCACGCCGCTCGCCTCGATCGCCTGCTGCACGGTGGCGCCCGGCGCCAGTTGCACGCCGATGAGCGTCTGCGCGTCGGGCAGCGCGTAGCACACGTCGATGGACAGTTTCGCGCTCATACCTTGTTCTTGCCGTAACGCTGGTCGGCACGCTTGACGAAAGAATCGACAAAGGTGTTCGCGATGTGATGGAACACCGGCCCGATGATCTTTTCGAGAATGATGTTCGAAAACTCGTAATGGAGCGCGAATTCGATCTTGCAGGCGTCGGCGCGCAGCGGCGTGAAGCGCCAGGCGCCCGTGAACTTCTTGAAAGGGCCGTCGGTGAACTCCATATCGATACGACCCGGGCGCGTCTGCGTGTTGCGCGTGGCGAAGTGCTGCTTGATGCCCTTGAAGTTGATGTCGATTTTCGCCTCCATACCGGTTTCGTCCTTGCGACGAACCTCGACGCCGCCGCACCACGGCAGGAAGTTGGGGTAGTCGTCGACGTCGGTGACGAGGTCGAACATCTGTTCCGCCGAATGGCGTATCAACACGGTTTTCTGGACATCCGCCATAAATTGCGCAATGCGAGGCAAGGGTGAAAGCGCGACGGGCTTTCGCTGGCCCGCTTTGCTAAAATCGTAATTTTACAAGAGTTGGGCCTTTTCCATTTTCCTATGAGCATCATCGACAACAGAAAAGCGTTCTTCGACTACTTCATCGAAGAGCGCTACGAGGCAGGACTCGTGCTCGAAGGATGGGAGGTCAAGGCTATGCGCGCCGGGCGGGCCCAGATCAAGGAAGGCTACGTCATCATCAAGGACGGCGAGCTTTACCTGATCGGCACGCACATCAGCCCGCTGCCGGAGGCCTCGACGCACATCAATCCCGATCCCACGCGCACGCGCAAGCTGCTGCTGCACCGCGACCAGATCGACAAGCTGATCGGGAAGATCGAGCAGCGCGGCTTCACGCTCGTGCCCCTGAATTTCCACTACAAGGGCGGGCGCGTGAAGTGCGAAATCGGCCTTGCAAAGGGCAAGAAGCAGCACGACAAGCGCGAAACCGAGAAGCAACGCGACTGGCAGCGCGAAAAGGCGCGCCTGATGCGCACGCCGACGTAATCGCGCGCTTCCCACGCGTCACGCGCGTCAGGATGCAAAAAGGGCGGCCTCGAGCCGCCCTTTTTTCGTCTGGAAACCGCGCGAAATCGGTCCCCAAATGTGCCGATTTGCCGCAGCCGGGCGGCCCGCTCAGGCGCCCTTCGCCGCGTCGCGGCTCAACTGCCCTTCCTTCATGCCCGTGCGGTTCACGATGGTCAGCGCCGACGCGATCATCGAACTCAGATCGCTCATGTTGCCCGGCACGATCAGCGTGTTGCCCTGCTTGGCCAGATTGCCGAACGCGGTCACATATTGCTCGGCCACCTTCAGGTTGACGGCGTCCATGCCGCCTTGCGCCTGGATCGAATTGCCGATCTTCTGGATCGCCTGCGCATTCGCCTCGGCCACGGCCAGAATCGCCGCCGCCTGCCCCTGCGCCTGGTTGATGGCCGCCTGCCGCTCACCTTCCGACTTCTGGATCGCCGCCTCGCGCGCGCCTGCCGCGAGGTTGATCTGCTCCTGCTTGCGCCCTTCCGACGCCGCGATCAACGCACGCTTCTCGCGTTCGGCGGTGATCTGCGCCTGCATCGCGTGGAGGATTTCCTTCGGCGGCGTGAGATCCTTGATCTCGTAGCGCAGCACCTTCACGCCCCAGTTCGACGCCGCCTCGTCGAGCGACGACACCACGCTGTGGTTGATGAAATCGCGCTCCTCGAACGTCTTGTCGAGTTCCAGCTTGCCGATCACCGAGCGCAGCGTGGTCTGCGAAAGCTGCGTGATCGCGAACACGAAATTGCTCGATCCATACGACGCCTTCATCGGATCGGTGACCTGAAAATACAGCACGCCGTCGACCTGAAGCTGGGTGTTGTCGCGCGTGATACAGATCTGGCTCGGCACGTCGAGCGGGATCTCCTTGAGCACGTGCTTGTACGCCACGCGGTCGATAAACGGCAGCACGATCGTGAGGCCCGGCGTGAGCGTCGCGTGATAGCGGCCCAGCCGCTCCAGCACCCACGCGTGCTGCTGCGGCACGATCTTGACCGTCTTCGACACCATCACGATGACGATCACGAGCAAAATCAATCCGACGATAGGCACTTGCATACACATTCCCCCTGAGCTTCGACTGGTTTGTTCCGATTGATCACGCGTGACGCGGCGCGCCCGCAGCGCGATGCGCGCCCACGATCAGACAGTTGCCGCGCACGGCCTGGATTTCATAGAGCGGCGCGTTATCGGGCTCGCCGGGCGCGAGCTCCACGTCCCATTCGGCGCCGCGATACATCGAGCGCGCGCGGCCTTCATGCCACGCGGCGACAGTCAGCGTCGAGCCGATATCGAGATTCACGCTGGGATCGGTCGAGGCATCGACCATGCGGCGGCGACGTCCAAAGCGCGAGCGGCGCAGCACGATCACCGCGATCAGCGCGACGAGCGCCGCGCACATGAGCTGCAGATCGAGCGGCGCGCCCAGCTCATACGCCGCCACGCCGGCGAGAAAGCCGAGCGCGATCATCAGCAGATAGAAGGTGCCGGTCATCAGCTCGGCCACGATCAGCACGCCCGCGCCGATCCACCAGAACACACCATGCGGACCCACTTCGACCTCCCAAAGCAAAACACCCCGGATAGACCGGGGTGTTATAGCACGAAGCTGACACTTTTTTCCGCAGCGTGCGAAAGTGAAGCGTAAGGCAATACGACCGCCTCAACCTTCGCACGTTGCGCGCCACGCGCGAGACGCATGTGGCGCGTTCAGCCTTACTTGCCTTGCGCCTTGGCCAGCGCCTGCCACGTCTCGACGACCGTGTCCGGGTTCAGCGAAATCGAAGCGATGCCTTCTTCAGCAAGCCACTCGGCGAAGTCCGGATGATCGGACGGGCCCTGACCGCAGATGCCGACGTACTTGTTCAGGCGGCGGCAGGTTTCGATCGCGCGCTTGAGCAGGAACTTGACGGCCGGATCGCGTTCGTCGAAGTCGGCGGCCAGCAGTTCCATGCCCGAGTCTCGGTCGAGACCGAGCGTAAGCTGCGTGAGGTCGTTCGAACCGATCGAGAAGCCGTCGAAGTACTGCAGGAACTCTTCGGCGAGAATCGCGTTCGTCGGCACTTCGCACATCATGATGAGGCGCAGGCCGTTCTCGCCGCGCTTCAGGCCGAACTTCGCGAGCAGGCCAACCACGCGCTCCGCCTGCTTCAGCGTACGCACGAACGGCACCATGATCTCGACGTTCGCGAGGCCCATTTCTTCACGCACGCGCTTGAGCGCCAGGCACTCCATTTCGAACGCCTGCGCGAAGTCGTCGGCGATGTAGCGCGACGCGCCGCGGAAACCCAGCATCGGGTTTTCTTCGTCCGGCTCGTAGCGCGAACCGCCGATCAGCTTCTTGTACTCGTTCGACTTGAAGTCGGACATACGCACGATGACGGGCTTCGGATAGAACGCCGCCGCGATCGTGGCGATGCCTTCCGTCAGCTTGTCGACGTAGAACGCGCGCGGCGACGCATGGCCGCGTGCCACGCTTTCCACGGCCTTCTTCAGGTCCGCGTCGACGTTCGGGTACTCGAGAATCGCCTTCGGGTGAACGCCGATGTTGTTGTTGATGATGAACTCGAGACGCGCGAGGCCGACACCTGCGTTCGGCAGTTGCGAGAAGTCGAACGCGAGTTGCGGGTTGCCGACGTTCATCATGATCTTGACCGGAATGGCCGGCAGCTCGCCACGCTGGACTTCGCTGACTTCCGTTTCCAGCAGACCGTCGTAAATGCGGCCTTCGTCGCCATCCGCGCACGACACCGTCACCAGCGCGCCGTCCTTGAGCAGGTCGGTTGCGTCGCCGCAACCCACGACTGCCGGCACGCCCAGCTCACGCGCGATGATCGCCGCGTGGCAGGTACGGCCGCCACGGTTCGTGACGATGGCCGCTGCGCGCTTCATCACCGGCTCCCAGTTCGGGTCGGTCATGTCGGCGACCAGCACGTCGCCCGGCTGCACGCGTTCCATTTCGGACGGATCGTGAATCACCTTCACGCGGCCCGCGCCGATCTTCTGACCGATTGCGCGGCCCGTTGCCAGCACCTGCGACTGACCCTTGAGCTTGAAGCGCTGCTCGGCCTTGCCGGCGGCCTGGCTCTTCACCGTCTCCGGACGTGCCTGGAGAATGAAGATCTTGCCGTCGAGACCGTCCTTGCCCCACTCGATGTCCATCGGACGCTGGTAGTGCTTCTCGATGATGACGGCGTACTTGGCCAGCTCGATCACGTCTTCGTCGGTGATCGAGAAACGGTTGCGCTGTTCGTGCGAGACGTCGACCGTCTTCACGCGGCCCGGCTCGCCCGGCTGCGTGAATTCCATCTTGATGAGCTTCGAGCCGATCGAGCGGCGAATGATCGGCGCCTTGCCTTGTGCGAGCGTGGTCTTGAAGACGTAGAACTCGTCCGGATTCACGGCGCCCTGCACCACGGTTTCACCGAGGCCGTAGCTCGACGTGATGAACACCGCTTCCTTGAAGCCCGATTCCGTGTCCAGCGTGAACATCACGCCTGCGGCGCCACGGTCCGAACGGACCATGCGCTGCACGCCCGCCGACAGTGCGACTTCGGCGTGGGTGAAGCCCTTGTGGACGCGATACGAGATGGCGCGGTCGTTGTAGAGCGACGCGAACACGTGCTTGAGGCGATCGAGCACGTCGTCGATGCCGACCACGTTCAGGTAGCTTTCCTGTTGACCGGCGAACGAAGCGTCGGGCAGGTCTTCCGCCGTTGCCGACGAGCGCACGGCGAACGAGAGTTCCGACGGCGAGCTCGCCTTCAGCGTTTCGAAGCCGGCGCGGATGTCCGCTTCCAGTTTCGGCTGCAGCGGCGCGTCGATGATCCATTGGCGGATTTCCTTACCCGCTTCGGCCAGCGCCTTGACGTCGTCGACGTCGAGCGTTTCCAGACGGGCGGCGATCCGCTCGGTCAGGTTGTTGTGCTTCAGGAAGTCGCGGAATGCGAGCGCGGTCGTCGCGAAACCCGTGGGTACGCGCACGCCAGCCTCAGCCAACTGGCTGATCATTTCGCCGAGCGAGGCGTTCTTGCCGCCCACGATCTCGACGTCGGTCATCCGCAACTGCTCGAAAGGCACTACATAAGCCTGATCCTTGGCAACGGTGTTAGTCATACAAGCCCCTAAGTGTGAAAAAAATTCACGATTGCGCAAGTGGGCTCGAACGCGGACCGCCCATTGGAAGCGGATTCGCGTCTTGCGCAACCTGTTGGAGAAGCAATCGCCCGTGGCGCGAAAGCTCACACACAGCGGAAGGAAAAGCAGGAAGATGCGCGCGATTGCAGGGAGTTATGCAAAATCGCTGCAAGTTGACGCCAGATTGAGCCACGATGGGCTGCCGTTTGGCGTGGTTGCACTGCAATTGCTTATCCAACAGGTTGCCGCTATTCTACCGTGCCGACTACAGAAAATGTGTCAGTCGGCGAGAATCGCGCCGCGGCCCCGCCCGCAGGCGCAGTCCGGGCGCCCAAGCCCGTCCTGTGAGCCGCACAGCAGTTCACGTACCCAGCCTCATCCGATGCCGCCAACCGTATTCATCGTCTCCGACGGTACCGGGATCACCGCCGAGACCTTCGCGCATTCGATCCTGTCGCAGTTCGACCAGAAATTCCGCCTCGTGCGCGTTCCGTTCATCGATTCGACGGAAAAAGCCTACTCGACCGCCGAAAAAATCAACGAAGCCGCCGTTCAGGAAGGCCGCCGCCCGATCGTCTTCACGACGCTCGTGGACAGCCATTCGAACGAGATCGTCAAACGCGCGAACGCGCTCGTGCTCGACATGTTCCAGACCTTCGTGGAACCGCTCGAACAGGAGCTGGAGCTCAAGTCGAGCCACGCGATGGGCCGCGGCCACCAGAACGCCGACACCGACGAATACAAGAACCGCATCGAGGCGATCAACTTCTCGCTCGCGCACGACGACGGCCAGTCCGACCGCAATCTCGCCGACGCCGACGTGATCCTCGTGGGCGTGTCGCGCAGCGGCAAGACGCCGACGAGCCTCTATCTGGCGATGCAATACGGCGTGAAGGCCGCAAACTATCCGCTGATCCCCGACGACTTCGAGCGCGGCAAGATGCCGAATTCGCTGTTGCCGCATCGCGGCAAGATCTTCGGCCTGTCGATCGATCCGCAGCGCCTCACGGAAATCCGCAACGAACGCCGTCCGGGCAGCAAGTACGCCGCGCTGGAAAATTGCCGCTACGAAGTGAACGAAGCCGAGGCGATGATGCGCCGCGAAGGCATCAAGTGGCTCTCCTCCACGCACAAGTCGATCGAGGAAATCGCCACCACGATCCTGCAGGAAATCCGCATCGACAAGCCCGCGTATTGAACGATCGAGCGCGGCCGATCGCTGAAACGGATCGCTGCAAACGCAAAAAGGCCCGCACGCAGCGGGCCTTTTTCAATTCGCGGCAACGAGCCGCAAGACTCAGCGCGCGCGGCGCTGCTGCCGGCATTGCTCGAACACGCACACGGCGGCGGCCGCCGCCACGTTGAGCGACTCCATGCCGCCCGGCTGCGGAATGGTCACGCGCAGCGCGGCCGCGTCGCGCCAGACCTGCGAGACGCCCGCGCCTTCGTTGCCGAACACCCAGGCGACCTGCCCCGTGAGATCGGCCTCGTCGATGGCCTGCGCGCCGTGCGAATCGGTGATCACGACGGGCACGCCAAGCAGATCGACGAGTGTCTCGGGCTCGACGTTCTCGAACACCTGCAGCAGAAAATGCGCGCCCATCGCCGAGCGCAGCACCTTCGACGACCACGCGTAGGCCGTTCCCGGCGTGCAGAACACCTTGTCGATACCCGCGGCCGCCGCGCTGCGCAGAATCGAGCCGACGTTGCCGGCATCCTGCAAACCGTCGAGCACGAGGCAAGTCGATTCGACGCGCTGCGGCAGCGTCGCTTCGGGCATATCGACGAGCAGCAGCATGCCCGCGCCGTGCACGACGTTCGAAAGCTGGCCGAACAGCGCGTCGGGCAGCGTGATGATGCGGCGCTCGTCCACGCGCGCGACGATGTCCTGCGCCTCCGCGTGCGCGAGCGCGCCTTCGGTCACGACGCAATATTCGGGCTGCGAGCCGCCGTCGAGCCAGGCGCTCGCCAGATGGAAGCCTTCGAGCAGCGCCTGATGCGCGCGGCGCTGCTGATGGGTCGAGCCGGCCAGCGCCTTGAGGCGCTTGTAGAGCGGGTTGTCGCGCGAGGTAATGGCTTTCACGGGCGGGCCTGACGATCAGTAATGCGGTGAATGAAAAGGAAAACGGCGCCGCACGAGGCGACGCCGATGGGGCTGCGCGGCGACACCGGTGCGTCTAGAGCGGCGCGAATGCGTCGCCGTCGGCTGCGGACGCCGCCGTAGCGACGCTTGCGGTCAACACCGCGCCGTGCAGCGCAAACGCTTCGCGCACCGGCGCAAACGAGCGGCGATGATGCTCGCACGGACCATGCTCGCGCAGTGCGGCCAGATGCTGCGCCGTGCCGTAGCCCGCGTGCGCATCGAAGCCGTAGAACGGGAAGGTTTCGTGCAGTTGCGTCAGCATGCGGTCACGCGTGACCTTGGCGATGATCGACGCCGCCGAAATCGCCGGCACCAGTGCATCGCCGCCGATCACCGCTTCGCTGCGCACCGGCAGCACCGGGCAGCGATTGCCGTCGATTTTCGCCAGCGTCGGCGTGACGCTCAGGCCTTCGACCGCGCGGCGCATGGCCAGCATCGTCGCGTGCAGGATGTTGAGCGTGTCGATTTCCTCGACGCTCGCTTCGGCCACGCACCAGGCCAGCGAGTGCTCGACGATCAGATCGTAGAGCGCGTCGCGCGCCTTGGCCGTGAGCACCTTCGAGTCGTCGAGTCCGGCAATCGGGCGCGCCGGATCGAGAATCACGGCAGCCGCGACCACGGGACCGGCGAGCGGGCCGCGCCCGGCTTCGTCGACGCCGCAAATCACGTCGTCGGGCGACTCGAACAGCAAGCCGGCCTGCTCCGCGAGTTGCATTCGCGCGGCGCGCTTTTGCGCCGCCTGCGACGGTGCCTTCGTCCGCGTCGCGCCGCTCGCCGCACCCTTCGGCGCAGCCTTGGCGCGGGTCGTGCTTCCGGTCATGCCTTGCTCCTGCGGCCTTCGGTGATGCGCGCGACCACTTCCGCCGCGCGCTCCGCGGTGTTCTGGCGCAGCGCGATGTGCATCTGCGTGAACACTTCGGTCAGGGTGCGCCGGTTCGCCTCGTCGTGCAACTGCGTGAGCGTGGCTTCAGCCAGCGCCTCGGGCGTGGCGAAATGCTGAAGAATCTCGGGCACGACAAAACGTCCCGCGAGAATGTTCGGCAGACCGACGTACGGCAGATAGCCCTGGCGGCGCATGATCTGCCCCGTGAGCCAGGGCACCTTGTACGAGATGACCATCGGCTTCTTGAGCAGCGCGGCCTCCAGCGTGACCGTGCCGCTCTTCACGAGGATCGCGTCGGCGGCTGTCATCGCGACTTGCGACTGACCGTCGATGATCGTGAGCGCGAGACCCTGATGCGAATTCGCGAGTTCCTGCAACTGCGCGTGGATCGCGGGCGTCGCCGCCGGCATCACGAAACGCAGACCCGGTTCGCGCTGCTGCATGATCTGCATCGCGTCGAAGAAGGTCGGGCCGATCAGGTTGATCTCGGAGCGACGGCTGCCCGGCAGCACGGCGATCACCGGACCGCTTTCGGGCAGACCGAGTGTGCGGCGCGCGCCCGGCACGTCCGGTTCGAGAGGAATCTCGTCGGCGAGCGGATGGCCCACGTAGGACGCGGCCACGCCGGCCTTTTCGAGAATCGCCGTTTCGAACGGGAACACGCAGAGCATGTGATCCACCGACTTCTGGATCTTCTTGATGCGCCCGCCCCGCCACGCCCAAATCGACGGACAGACGAAGTGAATCGTCGGAATGCCGGCGTCGCGCAGCGGGTGTTCGAGACCGAAGTTGAAATCCGGCGCGTCGACGCCGATAAAGGCGTCGGGCGGTTCCGCGAGCAGTTGATGCTTGAGCTCGTTGCGGATGCGCAGAATTTCGGGAATGTGCTTGAGCGCCTCGACGTAGCCACGCACGGTGAGCTTGTCCATCGGCCAGTGCGCGTCGAAACCGACGGCCTGCATGCGCGGGCCGCCGATTCCGTAGTACTGCGTGCTATCCGGCAGCTTGCTGACGAGCCCCTTGAGCAGCGACGACGCGAGCAGGTCGCCGGACGGTTCGCCGGCGACCATCGCAAGACGCAGCGGACGGTTTTGCAGCGCCATCGTTTAGCGGATGATGCCGCGCTGCGACAGCTCGACGAAATCGAGCAGCGCCTTCACGTGCGTGTCGCCGTCGCCGCCCGCCTGGGCGAGTTCGGCGAGTTGCACCTTCGCCTCTTCGAGCGACAGACCGTTCTTGTAGAGCGTGCGGTACGCCGAACGCAGCGCCGAAATCGCGTCGGGCGAGAAACCGCGGCGACGCAGACCTTCGACGTTGATGCCGTGCGGCACCGCCTTGTTACCGGCGGCGATCACGAACGGCGGCACGTCCTGCACGAGCGCCGAGGCGCCGCCGACCATCGAGTGCGCGCCGATGCGCACGAACTGGTGCACGCCGGTCATGCCGCCGACGATCGCGTGGTCATCGACGATCACGTGACCCGCGAGTTGCGCATTGCTCGACATGATGATGTTGTTGCCCAGACGGCAGTCGTGACCGACGTGCACGTAGGCCATGATCCAGCAGTCGTCGCCGATCGAGGTGATGCCGGTGTCCTGCACCGTCCCCGTATGCAGCGTCGTGAACTCGCGGATGGTGTTGCGGTTGCCGATCACGAGCTTCGTGGGTTCGCCCTTGTACTTCATGTCCTGCGGGCGGCCGCCGACCGACGCGTAATGGCCGATGCTGTTGTCTTCGCCGATCGTGGTGTGGCCTTCGATCACGCTGTGCGAGCCGATCTTGGTGCGCGCACCGATGGTGACGTTCGCGCCCACGATCGCATACGGGCCGATCTCGACCGTTTCATCGACCTGTGCGCCCGGCTCGACGATCGCAGTGGGATGGATCCTGCTCATTCGTCCTGGCTCTCCGAATTCTGTTAGCGTGCCCGCGCGCCACCCGGCGCGCGACGGCAATGCGCGGCGCGTCTTATTGCGCTGCGTCCATTTTCTTGACGGTACACATCAGTTCCGCTTCGCAGGCAACCGAGCCTTCGACTTCGGCGACTGCCTTGAACTTCCAGATGCCGCGCATGTAGCGCTCGAACGTCACGTTCAGGACGAGCTGGTCGCCCGGTTCCACCACGCGCTTGAAGCGCGCGCCGTCGATGCCGACGAAGTAATACAGCGTGTTCTCGAAGTCCTGCTCTTCTTCCGAGAACGTGAGCAGCGCGGCGGTCTGGGCCAGCGCTTCGAGAATCATCACGCCGGGCATGACCGGACGCTGCGGGAAATGGCCCGTGAAAAAGGGCTCGTTGATCGTCACATTCTTCAACGCCTTGATGCTCTTGTGCGGCTCGAGCTCGATGACCCGGTCCACCATCAGGAACGGATAGCGGTGCGGCAGCAGCGTGAGGATCTTGTGGATGTCGAAGTTGAGTTTTTCGATGTTCATGGTGTTTCTGCTCACGCAGGAATTGCGCGTGTGACTATCGGATGCGATGCCTGAAGTGCCTGACGTACCTCGACGGCCCGCGCTGAGGCGCAGTATGCGCCACGCACGGCGCTTCGTGCATGCGGATTGCCCCGGGGCCGATGGCCCGAGGCCCGGAACGCAAAGCGGCACGCAAAAAACGGCGCCCGCGCGTGGCGCCGGCTTTTGCGTGCCGGCCAGGCTGCGCTCTGCCAATTTCCGCCAACCCAGTGAGCGATTGACGAATGGCGGCGCGCGGCCCGGTGCCCCGAAATGCTTATGATTCTTGCCCGAGCCTGCTCAGGCGTCGCCTTGCGGCTTCTGGGCGGCTTCGAGCGCCCGGATGCGGTCGCGCAGCTTGTCGATGTTGCGAAGCAGCGCGGCGCTCTTGTTCCAGTCGGCGTGATCGACCGCCGGGAACGCGCTCGTGTAGATGCCGGCCTTGGGCAGCGACTTCGAGACGCCCGACTTCGCCGTGACGATCACGTAGTCGCCCAGCGTGACGTGCCCCGCGATGCCGACCGCGCCGCCGATCATGCAGTGCTTGCCGATGCTCGTGCTGCCGGCGATGCCCGCGCAGCCCGCGATCACGGTGTAAGCCCCGACGCGGCAGTTGTGACCGATCTGCACGAGGTTGTCGATCTTCACGCACTCTTCGATGATCGTGTCGGCCATGGCCCCACGGTCGATCGTCGTGTTCGCGCCGATTTCGACGTCAGGGCCGATCGTGACGCCGCCAACTTGCGGAATCTTGACCCAGCTACCCGTGCGCGCCTCGCCCTCGCCCGTGAAATCGGGCGCGAAGCCGAAGCCGTCCGAGCCGATCACGGCGCCCGCATGCACGATCGCGCGCGCACCGAACTTGCAGCCGTGATAGACCGTGACGCCCGGATAGAAGTGCGAGCCCTCGCCCACCTGCGTGCCGCGGCCGATGAACACATTCGCGTCCAGGCGCACGTTCTCGCCGATCACGGCGCCCGCTTCCACCGTGACGTTCGGGCCGATCACCGCGCTCGCGGCAACCTTGGCCGACGCGTCGACGTGCGCGCTCGGGTGCACGCCCGGCTGCGCTTTCGGCGTAGCGAGGTCGATGAACGCCTGCGCGACACGCGCGAAATAAGCATACGGATTGGGTGTGACGATGAAGTTGCGGCCCTCGCGCGAAGCGAGCTTTTCCAGATCGTTCGGGCTGATCAGGACCGCGCCGGCGCGGGTGGCGTCCACCTGCGACAGATACTTCGGATTGGCAAGGAACGCCAGCTGCTGCGGACCGGCCTGGTCGAGCGGCGCGAGCGAACCGACGCGTTGCGCCGGATCCCCGACCACTTCGCCGCCGAACCGCCCGGCGATTTCCTCAAGCGTAAATGCCATACGCGTGCTGCTCCTGCCTTAGTTGCTGTTGCTGCCGGTGCTGTTGGCTGCGAGCGCCTTCAGCACCTGGTCGGTGATGTCGATGCGCGGGCTGACGTACACCGCTTCCTGCACGATCAGGTCGTAATGCTGCTGTTCGGCGATCTGCTTGATGACCTTGTTCGCGCGGTCGAGCACCGCGGCGAGTTCTTCGTTGCGACGCTGGTTCAGGTCTTCGCGGAACTCGCGCTGCTTGCGCTGGAAGTCGCTGTCGAGCTGCGACAGATCGCGCTGCTTCTGCGCGCGGTCGGTCGCGGACATCGACGGACCGTTCTTGTCGATCGAGTCCGACATGGTCTTCAGACGCTGCGCCATGTCCTGCAGGTCCTTGTCGCGCTTCGCGAACTCGGCTTCGAGCTTGGTCTGCGCGGCCTTCGCGGGGGCGGATTCGCGCAGGATGCGGTCGGAGTTGACCGCCGCGATCTTCGCTTCCTGCGCATGGGCCGCGCCCGTGCCGAGAGCGAGCATCGCCAGCGACAGCGTCATGGCCCCGATCGTCCGTCTGGAAAACAATCCCGTTAGCAAAGTTATCCTCTCGTTTCTGAAATTGCCTGTGGCGCGCGTCGTCAGAATGCCGTCCCGATCTGGAACTGGAACTTCTGATACTGGTCGCCTTCGTGTTTCGTGAGCGGGAAGCCCAGGCTCAGCTTGAGCGGCCCGATCGGCGAGATCCACGCGAGACCCACACCGTAGGCGTAGCGCAGACCGTTCGAACCGATGCTCGAACCCTCGTCGCCCCAGACGTTACCACCATCGACGAAGGTGAAGACGCGCAGCGTACGGTCGTAACCCGTGCCCGGCAGCGGGAACGTGAGTTCGATGTTGCCGACCACCATCTTCGAACCGCCGATCGGATCGTTCGTGGTCTTGTCGCGCGGACCGAGCGAGCTCGGTTCATAGCCACGCACCGAACCGATACCGCCGGCGTAGTAGTTCTTGAAGATCGGGTACGGCTTGCCGCCGAGACCGTTACCGTAGCCGGCCTGGAAGTTCATGCCCAGCACGAAGCCGCGCGCGAACGAGTAATAGTACTGCGCCTGCACGTCGGCCTTGTAGTACTGCGTGGCGCCCGCGGGCGTGCCGTATTCGGCGTTCGCCTGCGTGAAGTAACCGCGGCTCGGCACGAGCGCGCTGTCACGCGCGTCGCGCGACCAGCCGATCGTGAGCGGCACGTTGTTCGACACGCGGCCGAACTGGTTCACGTAGTCGATGTAGCTCTGCGGCGTGTACGAGTCGACGTCGAGGCGGTCCTGCTCGAAGCCCACGCCGAAGAAGACCGTGTCGACTTCCGAGAACGGAATGCCGAACTTCAGGTCGCCGCCGGCCGTGATGATGCGGAAGCTCGAATCGGTCGAGTAGTACAGCGGCTGATACGTACGGTAGTAGACGTCCGTAATGCGCTTGATGCCGTCGACCGTGAAGTACGGATCGACCTGCGTGACCGCGAGCGTACGGTACGTCTTCGCCGTGTTCACGTTCACCGACAGCGAGGTGCCCGAACCGAACACGTTGTCCTGCGACACGCCCGCCGAGAGCACCACCTTGTCCGTGGACGAGAAGCCCGCGCCCAGCGTGATCGCGCCGGTCGGCTTTTCGGCCACCTTGACGTCGACGTCCACCTGGTCGGCCGTGCCTTCCACCGGCACCGTCGTCACGTCGACGTCGGTGAAGTAGCCCAGACGGTTGATACGGTCCTTCGACAGCGCGAGGCGGCTCGAATCGAACCACGAGCTTTCGAGCTGGCGCATTTCGCGGCGCACGACTTCGTCGCGCGTGCGGGTGTTGCCCACCACGTTGATGCGGCGCACGTAGACGCGGCGGCTCGGGTCGACCTGCAGCGTGAGTTCGACCGTGTGATGCGCCTGGTCGATCTGCGGCAGCGCGTTGACGGTCGCGAACGCGTAACCGTATTCGCCGAGCTTGTCGACGATCGCCTTGGTCGTCGCCTGCAGCTTTTCAGCCGAGAACGTATCGCCCGGTTTGATCTTGATCAGCTTGCTGAGCTCGGTTTCGCGGTTCAGCAGATTGCCCGCGAGATGAATGCCCGAAATCTTGTACGGCTCGCCCTCATGCAGCCCGATCGTGAGGTACATGTCCTTCTTGTCGGGCGAGATCGACACCTGGGTCGAGTCGATGTTGAACTCGAGGTAACCGTGGTTCAGGTAGTACGAGCGCACGTTCTCGAGGTCGCCCGTGAGCTTTTCCTTCGAGTACAGGTCGTTCTTCGTGTACCACGAGAACCAGTTCGGCGTGGACAGCTGCATTTCGCTCAGGAGCGTGCCGCTGCTGTATGCCTTGTTGCCGATAAAGTTGATCTGGCGGATCTTCGCGCTCGGACCTTCGACCACGGAGAACAGCAGACCGACGCGGTTGCGGTCGATCGGCGTGACGGTGGTGGTCACTTCGGCGGCGTAGAAGCCGCGCGTGAGGTACTGGCGCTTGAGCTCCTGCTCCGCCTTGTCGACGAGCGCCTTGTCGTAGTAGCGGCCTTGCGAGAGGCCGACTGCGCGCAGCGCCTTCGTGAGGTTGTCCTTGTCGAATTCCTTGATGCCGGCGAAGTCGATCGTGCCGATCGCGGGACGCTCCTGCACCTGGACGACCACGACGCCGCCTTCGGCTGCGATGCGCACGTCGTTGAAAAAGCCCGTCGCATACAATGCGCGGATGGCTTCGGAAGCCTTGTCGTCGTTGAAGGTATCGCCCTGCTTGATGGGCAGGTACGCGAACACCGTGCCCGGCTCGACGCGTTGCAGTCCTTCGATGCGGATGTCCTGTACCACGAAAGGCGTCGTCGCTGCGTGGACAACGAGACCATGTGCGGCGATCGCCGCAGCCGCAACCGTTTTTGGAACCAAGCGATGAGGTCTAAACAACGTGCTTCCCCAGTATGTATAGCTGCATCAGGTCAGGCGGCCCGCCCTAGGACGCCGCCAGACACCTTTAGAAATGGATTAACCGAGCCAGATCGTTGAACAACGCGATCGCCGACAGCGCGACGATGCAGGCAAGTCCCGCTCGCTGCAGTACGAGCTGCCAGCGGTCCGAGACGGCTTTGCCCGTTACGGCTTCAACCGCATAATATAACAGATGCCCCCCGTCCAAAACGGGAATTGGGAGCAGGTTGAGTACGCCCAGGCTAATACTGACAAGGGCGAGGAACGACAGGAACGCCGAAGGACCGAGCCGCGCGCTCTTCCCGGCATAGTCAGCAATCGTCACCGGCCCCGAAAGATTCTTCAGCGAAGCCTCGCCCGTGAGCATGCGGCCGAACATCCGCAGCGAGTAAAACGCGATATCCCACGTGCGATAAGCGCCCAGCCGCGCGCTCTCGATCGGGCCGTAGCGCACCTCGACCGACGGCGCCTGCGCCGAGAGCGCCGCACCGATGCGACCGACCTCGCTGCCCGTTTCCTCATCGCGCTGCGCGGCCGGCGTCACGCTCAGCGTGAGCGCTTGCGGCTTCGACGGCGTGGCGTTCGACGGATTGCTGCGGGTGGCGCCGGCGTTGTCGTCCGAGTTATTGTCCGCGTCGCTATCCGCGGCCTCGGCCGGCACGGCGCCGCCGCGCTCGATCGACAACTGCACGGGCTTGCCCGCATGCGCCTTCACATACGCGATGAAGCTGCTTGCGCTATCAACGGGACGGCCGTCGATCGCGCGCAGACGATCGCCCTTTTCCAGACCCGCCTGCTGCGCCGCGCTGCCCGGCTCGATGCCCGCGATGCGCAGCGTGCCGCCGCCCGGTTCGAGACCGAGCTTCGACATGAAGTCGTCGTCGAGATCCTGGCTCGTGAGACGCGAGAGATCCAGCGGGAAATCGTAGGTACCGGCGCCGTCGCGCGCGGCAAGCACCACGCGGCCGTGCTCGAATGCCGTCGACATGAGCTTCCAGCGCAGATCCGCCCACGAACGCACGGGTTCGGTGTGGCTGCCGCTGGCGTTGCTCACGGAGAGAATGGTTTCGCCGCCCTGGAAACCGGCCTGCGCCGCGGCCGACTGCGCAGGCGGCATCGCCACGATCGCCGCGGGCTCGGTCACGCCGCTCGCGTAGACCGCGCCGAACAGCACGATGGCAAGAATGAAGTTCGCGACCGGACCGGCCGCCACGATGGCGATACGCTTGCTGACCGGCTGACGGTTGAACGCGTGCGGCAGATCGGCCGCATCGATCGTGTCGGGCGACTCGCGCTCGTCGAGCATCTTCACGTAGCCGCCGAGCGGCAACGCCGAGATCGTCCACTCGGTGCCGGTCTTTTTGCTGACCCATTGCAGCAGCGGACGGCCGAAGCCGATCGAGAATCGCAGAACCTTGACGCCGCACAAGCGCGCGACGCTGTAGTGACCATACTCGTGTACGACGACGAGCACGCCGATCGCAACGACAAACGCCACCAGTTCGGTGAGCAGATTCATAGCGCCTCCTCTGCTGGAAGCAGCACGCTGGTGCTGGAGCGGCGCGCCGGGGATCGCCCGGCCTCGCCGCTGGGCCCGCTGCCGGACCTTACGCCGGCACCGGCAGGCTGTCGATGATGGTGTGTGCCGCGCGGCGCGCGGCGGCGTCGGCTTCGAGCACGACTTCGAGGCTCGTGGCGGGACGATTCTGCAGTGCGTTGAGCACGGCGTCGACCGTCTGCGCGATGGCCATGAAGCCGATGCGGCGGTTGAGGAAGGCCTCGACCGCGATTTCGTTGGCCGCATTGAGCGTGGCGCTCGCCACGCCGCCTTCGTTCAGCGCCTTCATGGCGAGCGCGAGGCACGGGAAACGCGTGTAGTCGGGATGCTCGAAGTTGAGCGTCGCGACCTGCACGAGATCGAGTTGCGCGACGCCCGAATCCACGCGATCCGGATACGCCAGCGCGTGCGCGATCGGCGTGCGCATGTCGGGGTTGCCCAGTTGCGCGAGCACCGAACCGTCCGCGTACGAGACCATCGAGTGAATCACGCTCTGCGGATGGATCAGCACGTCGATGCGATCGCCCGGCAGATCGAACAGGTAATGCGCCTCGATCACCTCGAGACCCTTGTTCATCATCGTGGCCGAGTCGACCGAAATCTTGCGGCCCATCGACCAGTTCGGGTGCTTGCAGGCCTGCTCCGGCGTGACGTCGACGAGCGTCGACGGTTCGCGCGTGCGGAACGGGCCGCCCGAGGCGGTCAGAATGATCCTGGTCACGCCGCCGTGCATCGCCGCTTCGCGCGGCAGGCACTGGAACACGGCGTTGTGCTCGCTGTCGACGGGCAGCAGCACCGCGCCGTTGTCGCGCACCGCGTTCATGAAGATGTCGCCCGACATCACGAGCGCTTCCTTGTTCGCGAGCAGGATGCGCTTGCCGGTTTGCGCCGCCGCGAGCGTGGGCTCGAGGCCTGCCGCGCCCACGATGGCCGCGACCACCGTGTCGCAGCCGTCGCTTTTCGCGACATCGATGAGTGCCTGCGGACCGTGCGTCACGACGGTCTTCGAACCGGCCGCGCGCAGCTTGCGCTCGACGTCCTGAGCCGTCGCGGCGTCGCCGACCACGGCCACTTCAGGCGCGAAACGCAGACATTGTTCGACGAGCTTGTCGCCGTTGCGGTGCGCCGTGAGCGCATAAACCGTGAAGCGGTCCGGATGACGCGCGACGACGTCGAGCGTGCTGTCTCCGATCGAGCCCGTAGAACCGAGCAAGGTGAGTCGTTTTTGCATTTCCATTTCTCTAGCCGAACGCCTTTAGCCAAGCAGCAGCATGGCAAGCGGCAGCACCGGCAACAGCGCATCGATGCGGTCGAGGACTCCGCCGTGACCCGGCAGGAGGCCGCTCGAATCCTTCACGCCGGCCTGGCGCTTGAGCATCGATTCGAACAGATCGCCGACCACGCTGAACGCGACCAGCACGGTAAGCACGAAGAACGCGCGGCCCAGACCAAGCTGGCCGGCCAGCGCCGAATAAAGCGTGGGTTCGAACGCGTGCAGCGCGAGCGCGGCAGCGGCGACGATCATCACGGCCGCCCAGCCGCCGACGGCCCCTTCCCAGGTCTTGCCGGGGCTGATGGCGGGCGCGAGCTTATGCTTGCCGAATGCCTTACCGGCAAAGTATGCGCCGATATCGGCCAGCCAGACCACCAGCAGCAGCGACAGCACGAAGGCCACGCCCGAGGTGCGCGCGAGTACCAGCGCGTGCCAGCAGGCGCAGAAGATCACGAGCCCGGCGGCCAGCAGGAAGGCGCGCCAGGCGCCCGCGGCGAGCACCGGCTTGCGCACCAGCACATACGGCCCGGCGACGATCCAGAAGATACCGGCCGCCTGAAACAGCGGACGCGGCGTGGCGAGACGCTCGCTCGCCAGCACGGCAAGCGCGGCGATCAGCGCATAGACGATCGAACCGACCTTCCCCGCCTTGAGCAGGCGCGCCCATTCCCACGCGGCGAACGCCACCACGACATGGATCAGCACGCCAAAGGCGGCCACCGGCGCGAACAGCGTGACCGGCAGCAGCACGGCCAGCAGGACGATCGCCGTGATGACACGGGTCTTTAGCATGAAAGGGAGTCGGCGTTCTGGGACTGGGTTTCGAGCTGCGCGCTGGTACGGCCAAAGCGGCGCTCACGTTCGGTGTAGGACGCGATCGCGCGATTGAGCGCGTCGCGATCGAAATCGGGCCAGAACGTATCGGTGAAATAGAATTCTGCGTAAGCCAGTTGCCAGAGCAGGAAATTGCTCACGCGCTGCTCGCCGCCCGTCCGGATAAACAGGTCGGGCTCGGGCGCGTAGTTCATGGCGAGATACTGGCCAAGCGTGTCTTCGGTGACCGGCACCGGCTCGCCCGCCGCCACGGCGGCTTCGACCAGCTTGCGCGTGGCCTGAAGGATGTCCCAGCGGCCACCGTAATTCGCGGCGATGGTCAGCGTCAGACGCGTGTTGCGCGCCGTCTTGGTTTCGGCGCGGCGGATCAGATCCTGGATACGCTCGTTGAACATCGACAGGTCGCCGACCACGCGCAGGCGAATGCCGTTCGCGTGCAGGCGCCCTACCTCGCGTTCCAGCGCCGAGATGAACAGGCGCATGAGAAACGAGACTTCGTCGGTCGGGCGCCGCCAGTTCTCGGAACTGAAGGCGAACAGCGTCAGGTACTCGACGCCGCGCTCGACGCAACCCTCGACGACCGCACGCACGGCGTCCACGCCACGCGTGTGGCCCGCGACGCGCGGCAAGCGGCGTTGCGTCGCCCAACGGCCATTGCCGTCCATGATGATCGCGATGTGGCGCGGCACGGCCGCCACTTCGGGCACGCGAACGGTTGAGCTGGTATAGGTCATGGCCGTCGGACTATAACTGCGATAAGGAAAGAGAAACCCTGGCGGGATGAGAGCCTGGCGGCCTCAAACCGTCATGATCTCGGCTTCCTTGGTCTGGACGAGCTTGTCGATTTCCGTGACGAAGCGGTCCGTCAGCTTCTGGACGTCGTCGCCGCCACGGCGCTCGTCGTCTTCCGAGATTTCCTTGTCCTTCACGAGCTTCTTCAGTTGCTCGTTGGCGTCGCGACGCAGGTTACGCACGGCAACCTTGGCCGTTTCGCCTTCGTTCTTGACGACCTTCGTGAGCTCCCTGCGGCGCTCTTCGGTCAGCGCGGGCATCGGCACGCGGATCAGATCGCCGTGCGTGGCCGGGTTCAGACCCAGATCCGACTCGCGGATGGCCTTTTCGATGACCTGAACCATCTTCTTTTCCCACGCCTGCACGCCGATCGTACGAGCGTCGACGAGCGTGAGGTTGGCCACTTGCGAGATGGGCACGGGCGAACCGTAGTAGTCGACCTGGATGTGATCGAGCAGGCCCGTGTGGGCGCGGCCCGTGCGGATCTTCGCGAGATCGCTCTTGAATGCGTCGATCGAGCGTTGCATTTTCTGCTCGACGCCCTTCTTGATGTCAGCCACAGCCATTTTGATACCTCCGAACCTTTGTTACGGTGTGGGCCCGCCAGCGCGCATGGAGGGCGGCGCGGCCCAGAATCGATCTCGTGTGAAACGAGAGTTTACACGTGGACGAGCGTGCCTTCGTCTTCGCCTTGAATGATGCGCTTGAGCGCACCCGGCTTGACGATCGAAAAAACGCGGATGGGCAGCTTCTGGTCGCGGCACAGCGCGAAGGCCGTGGCGTCCATCACCTGCAGATTGCGGCCGATTGCCTCGTCGAAGCTGATCGTCGAGTAACGCGTGGCCGTCGGGTCCTTCTTGGGGTCGGCCGAGTAGACGCCGTCGACCTTGGTGGCCTTGAGCACGACTTCCGCGCCCACTTCGGCGCCACGCAGGGCGGCGGCCGTGTCGGTCGTGAAGAACGGGTTGCCGGTGCCGGCCGCGAAGATCACGACCTTGCCTTCCTCGAGCTGACGGATCGCGCGGGGGCGGATGTACGGCTCGACCACCTGGTCCATGCGCAGCGCGGACTGCACGCGCGCTTCGATGCCGGCGTGACGCATGGCGTCCTGCAGGGCGAGCGCGTTCATCATGGTCGCGAGCATGCCCATGTAGTCGGCGGTCGCGCGGTCCATACCGGCTGCGCCGCCCGCGACGCCGCGGAAAATATTGCCACCGCCGATCACGACTGCGAGCTGGGTGCCGAGCCGCACCACCTCGGCCACGTCTGCCACCATTCGTTCGATCGTGGCGCGGTTGATGCCGAAGGCATCATCGCCCATGAGGGCTTCGCCGGAAAGTTTGAGCAGGACGCGTTTATAGGCGGGTGTGGGCATGGAGGTATCCAGGATCGCGCGCAAAGGGCAATAACTTGAAACTGTAGGGGTGAAATACGACTTGGGGCAAGCGCCACCAGAAATAGCGAGGATTGGCGCCACGGGGCACAGCGGGAGACCGCTGCGCCCGGCAAGTTCGCCGGGCGTCGCTACATCGAGCGTCGCTACGCTGCCCCACCGCGGCGGAAATGCGCCGCCGCGGCGTACTACGGGACTGCGATGAGACTTTTACTACGGGTACGACTCGATACGGCTAAAGGCTGCGCGGCCCTTATTGCTGCTTTGCAGCAGCGACTTGCGCGGCCACTTCAGCAGCGAAGTCGTCCTGGCGCTTCTCGATGCCTTCGCCAACGACGAACAGCGAGAACTTCTGCACCGACGTGTTAGCCGCCTTGAGCATCTGTTCGATCGTCTGCTTGTCGTTCTTCACGAACGGCTGGTTCAGCAGCGAGACTTCCTTCAGGTACTTCTGCACCGAGCCGTCGACCATCTTGGCGACGATTTCAGCCGGCTTGCCCGATTCGGCAGCCTTCTGTTCGGCGATGCTACGCTCCTTGGCGATCAGGTCGGCCGGCACTTCGTCCGACGACAGCGAGACCGGCTTCATCGCGGCGATATGCATTGCCACGTCCTTGCCGACCTGCTCTTCCGCGCCCGTGTACTCGACCAGCACGCCGATACGCGTGCCGTGCAGGTACGAAGCCAGCTGGTTGGCGGTTTCGAAGCGCGCGAAACGGCGGATCGAAACGTTTTCGCCGATCTTGCCGACCAGTGCGAGGCGCACTGCGTCGACCGTCGAGCCTTCCAGCGGCAGAGCCGACAAGGCAGCGACGTCAGCCGGGTTTTGCGTGGCGACCAGTTCGGCCACCGTGTTCGCGAAGGCGAGGAAGTCGTCGTTCTTGGCGACGAAGTCGGTTTCGCAGTTCAGTTCGACGACTGCGCCAGCGTTGCCGCCGATGAACGAAGCGATCACGCCTTCAGCCGTGACACGCGATGCTGCCTTGCTTGCCTTGTTGCCGAGCTTCACGCGCAGCAGTTCTTCGGCACGCGCCAGATCGCCGTCGGCTTCCGTCAGCGCCTTCTTGCATTCCATCATCGGCGCGTCGGTCTTTGCGCGCAGTTCTGCCACCATGCTTGCGGTAATTGCCGCCATCATTCGCTCCTTGAGTCTGTCTGGTACACGCCGCGCCGCATGCTTCGATGCGGCCGGCTGGAATTCGTTTCCGCTCGAGTCTGTTCTGAAACGCTTTTTTACAGCTGCTTCTACAGGACTACGGTGCCGCTGTGATGACGCGGCGACGAAAGTCGCGGCTTAAAAAAAAGGGGCCTATGGAAAGCCCCCTTTTCTTGCCGGACACGGGGGCAGCTTACGCCTCCGAGTTGACCTCGACGAACTCGTCGTCGCCGTCGTTGCCGCGCGCTGCTGCGACGACTTCGTTGACCGAGCTCGCACGGCCTTCGAGGATCGCGTCAGCCACGCCTTCGGTGTAGAGCGCGACTGCCTTGCTGGCGTCGTCGTTACCCGGGATGACGTAGTCGATGCCTTCCGGCGAGTGGTTCGTGTCGACCACGGCGATGACGGGGATGCCCAGCTTGTTGGCTTCCGTCACGGCAATCTTGTGGTAGCCGACGTCGACCACGAAGATCGCGTCCGGAATGCCGCCCATGTCCTTCACGCCGCCGATCGACTTTTGCAGCTTGGCGATTTCGCGTTCGAACAGGAGCGCTTCCTTCTTGCTCATCTTTTCGAGTTCGCCTGCCTCAACAGCCGCTTCCATGTCCTTCAGGCGCTTGATCGAAACCTTCAGCGTCTTGAAGTTGGTCAGCATACCGCCGAGCCAGCGTGCGTTCACGAACGGCATGCCAGCGCGCTGCGCTTCCTGGGCGATCGTGTCACGCGATTGACGCTTCGTGCCGACGAACAGGATCGTGCCACGGTTCGATGCCAGCTGACGCACATACTTCAGTGCGTCGTTGTACATCGGCAGCGTCTTTTCGAGGTTGATGATGTGAATCTTGTTGCGATGACCGAAGATGAAGGGGGCCATCTTCGGGTTCCAGAAGCGCGTTTGGTGACCGAAGTGGACACCTGCTTCCAGCATTTGGCGCATGGTAACTGCCATGAGAATTTCTCCGCTAGGGTTTGGGTCTTAAGCCGGCTGCCGTATCGTGACGCCCTCCGCTTTTTGCGGATGAACGCTCGACACCCTGGGTGCGCCGGCTCGCGATTTAAAAAATGCCGCCTATTACTACGGTTACGACTGATTAACTGTGCCCGCGACGACAACGGACTCAGCCAGCGCCCCGCCACACCTTCCACCCATGCCAGTCACGGATTGAAAGAATACGGGGAGCGACTTAGCCGAAGATTATAGCACGCAAAATCGGCTCCACTCAAGCCAGCTATTACCCTCGAAACGCGGGCGGCAGGCGGATGACAAGCGCCTCGCCGTTGCCGCCCGTACCCGCCCAGATACGGCGCATCTATTAGCAATAGGCCAGCGACCGCCGGGATAAGGTGCGATAATTCGATATTCGACTGCATTTTCGGGCGCACACCATGGCCATTTCGATCAAGAACGAACACGACATCGCGCAAATGCGCGTCGCCTGCCGCCTGGCAAGCGAGGTGCTCGACTACATTACGCCGTTCGTCGTCGCGGGCGTGACGACCGGCGAGCTCGACCGCCTTTGTCACGAATACATGACCAATGTGCAGGGCACCGTGCCCGCGCCGCTGAACTATCAGCCGCCCGGCTACCCGCCCTACCCGAAGGCGATCTGCACCTCGGTCAACGACGTGATCTGTCACGGTATTCCGGGCGACAAGGCGCTGAAGAACGGCGACACGCTCAATATCGACATCACCGTCATCAAGGAAGGCTATTACGGCGACACGAGCCGCATGTTTATCGTGGGCGAAGGCTCGATTCTCGCGAAGCGGCTCGTGCAGACCACGTATGAATGCATGTGGCTCGGCATCGATCAGGTGCGTCCGGGCGGCCATCTGGGCGACATCGGCCATGCCATCCAGCGTTACGCCGAGTCGCAAGGCTACAGCGTGGTGCGCGAATACTGCGGCCACGGCATCGGCACGGTATTCCACGACGAGCCGCAAGTGCTCCACTACGGCCGCGCCGGCACGGGCGTCGAACTGCTGCCGGGCATGATCTTCACGATCGAGCCGATGATCAACGCCGGGCGCCGCGACATCCGCACCATGCCGGACCAGTGGACCGTCAAGACGAAGGACCGCAGCCTGTCGGCGCAATGGGAGCACACTGTGCTCGTGACCGAAACCGGCTACGAAGTGCTGACGGTGTCGGCGGGCACGCCCGCCAAGCCGGCCATCGTCGCGCAGATGGCGGGCAGCCCGGCCTGATCGTGCCGGCATCGCGGCGGCGCCTTGCGTGGGTTGGCCGCCGCGCCGCTTGCGGCCACGTTTGATCGACGATCCCCGTGGCACGGAGCGCGCAACGCAGCGACTGACAGTCGATCATGAGCAGCCCGCCGGAAAGCGCGCCGTCGCGCATCCGGCCCCGTAATTCAGCAGCAGCAAGGCGAGCACGCATCCAGCGCCCCGCTCGCGGCAGTTCAGGCAAGACATGCAGTGAAGGCGCCTGAGTGCGCCAGCGGCTCCCCGGCCCCGGTGGCCCGCCCCCGACCCATCGACCGCGCCCCGTGCGCCAACCATCGTCCAGTTCCAGTTCATGAGCGTTCTCGCCGCCGCACCCGATACGTCGTCGCTGAGGTCCGATTACAAGGCCGCCAAGGCCCAGTTGCTCGAACGGTTCAAGTCCGCCTCGAACGTCGACACGCTGATGCACGCCCTCGCCCGCACCACCGACGACACGCTGCGCAGCGCGTGGAGTCTGTGCGAGCTGCCGGCTTCGCTCGCGCTCGTCGCCGTTGGCGGCTACGGTCGCGGCGAACTTGCCCCGTTTTCCGACGTCGACATTCTGGTGCTGCTCCCCGACGACGAAGCGCTCGCCCCGCTCGAAGCGCGCATCGAGCGCTTCATCGGTCTGGCGTGGGATCTCGGGCTGGAAATCGGCAGCAGCGTGCGCAGCGTCTCGCAGTGTCTGGAGGAAGCGGCCAACGACGTGACCGTGCGCACCTCGCTGCTCGAAGCGCGCCGCCTGACCGGCAGCACGACGCTGTTCGGCGACTTCGCCCAGCGTTATCGCGACGCCATGGACCCGCGCGCGTTCTTCCAGGCGAAAGTGCTCGAAATGCGCCAGCGCCACGCGCGCTTCCAGGACACGCCCTACGCGCTCGAACCGAACGTCAAGGAAAGCCCCGGCGGTCTGCGCGATCTGCAACTGATTCTCTGGATGACCGAAGCCGCGGCATTCGGCAGCAGCTGGAAGGAACTCGACCAGCGCGGCCTGATCACCGGCCGCGAAGCGCGCGAACTGCGCCGCAACGAGACCTTCCTGAAGACGCTGCGCGCGCGTCTGCACGTCATCACGGGGCGTCGCCAGGACATTCTCGTGTTCGATCTGCAAACCGCCGTCGCCGAAAGTTTCGGCTTCAAGGCCAGCAGCTCGCGGCGCGCAAGCGAACAGCTCATGCGCCGTTATTACTGGGCGGCCAAGGCGGTCACGCAGCTCTCGAGCATCCTGATCCAGAACATCGAAGCCCAGCTGTTCCCGAGCACGAGCGGCATCACGCGCACGCTCTCGGACCATTTCGTCGAGAAGCAAGGCATGCTCGAAATCGTCGCCGACGACGTATTCGAGCGCGATCCGCACGCGATCCTCGAAGCCTTCCTGCTCTACGAACAGGTGCCGGGCGTCAAGGGCCTGTCGGCGCGCACGATGCGCGCGCTGTACAACGCGCGCGACACGATGGATCAGCACTGGCGCCGCGACCCCGAAAACCGCCGCCTGTTCATGGAGATCCTGCGCCAGCCCGCCGGCATCACGCACGCGATGCGGCTGATGAACCAGACGAGCGTGCTCGGTCGCTATCTGCTCAATTTCCGCCGCATCGTCGGGCAGATGCAGCATGACCTCTATCACGTCTACACGGTCGATCAGCACATTCTGATGGTGCTGCGCAACATCCGCCGCTTCGCCGTGGCCGAGCACGCGCACGAATATCCGTTCTGCAGCCAGCTGATCGCCAACTTCGAGCGCCCGTGGGTGCTGTACGTGGCAGCGCTGTTCCACGACATCGCCAAGGGTCGCGGCGGCGATCACTCGCAGCTCGGCATGGCCGACGCGCGCCGCTTCTGCCGCGAACACGACATCGAACGCGAGGACGCCGAGCTGATCGTCTGGCTCGTCGAGCAGCATCTGACGATGAGCCAGGTCGCGCAAAAGCAGGACACAAGCGATCCCGAAGTGGTCAAGCGTTTCGCCGATCTGGTGGGCACGGAGCGCCGGCTTTCGGCGCTCTATCTGCTGACGGTCGCCGATATTCGCGGCACCAGCCCGAAGGTCTGGAACAACTGGAAGGGCAAGCTGCTCGAAGACCTTTACCGCGCGACGCTCGCGGTGCTCGGCGGCGCCAAGCCCGACGCGCATTCCGAGCTGAAGACGCGCCAGGAGCTGGCGCTCGCTCTGCTGCGTCTGGAGACCGTGCCGGAAAACGCGCATCGCGCGCTCTGGGACAAACTCGACGTGGGCTACTTCCTGCGTCACGACGCCGCCGACATCGCCTGGCAGACGCGCGTGCTGTACCGCCACGTGGAGACGCCGTCGCCCGTCGTGCGCGCGCGCCCGTCGCCGGTCGGCGAAGCGCTGCAGGTGCTGGTCTACGCCAAGGATCGCCCGGATCTGTTCGCGACGATGTGCGCGTACTTCGACCGCAGCGGCCTGTCGGTGCTGGACGCGCGCGTGAGCACGACGCGCCACGGCTACGCGCTGGACAACTTCATCGTCGCGAATACCGAGGACGAAGTGCATTACCGCGATATCGCGAACCTCGTCGAGCAGGAACTCGCCGAGCGGCTGACGGCCGAAAGCCATGTGCTGCCGGAGCCGTCCAAGGGCCGCCTCTCGCGCCTGTCGCGCACCTTCCCGGTGACGCCGCGCGTCGACCTGCGGGCCGACGAGCGCGGCCAGTACTACATCCTGTCCGTGTCGGCGAACGACCGGCCGGGCCTTCTCTATTCGATCGCGCGCGTGCTGGCCGAGCACCGGATTGGCGTCCAGGCGGCGCGAATCAATACGCTCGGCGAGCGCGTCGAGGACGTTTTCCTGCTGGACGGGTCGGGACTTTCCGACAACCGTTTGCAGATCCGCGTCGAAACTGAATTGCTGCGCGCGATCGCAGTCTGAATGCAACACCGAGCAACATCGAAATACCTGGAATCATGCGAGCCAAACTGACAGCCAAGCATCCGCGCCCGACTACCCCGGAACGCGCCCCCGTCCGCCGCGGCGCTACGACCGCGCGCAAACCGGTGCGTCCGGCCGAGGCGAAGCCTTTCGCCCAGTCGACGGGGCCGAAAGGCGCGTCGTCGAAACCGCGCGCGCCGCGCGAGGGCGATGCGCGTCCCCCGCGACGCGCCGATGGCGATCAACGCGGCGAGCGCGGATTTTCGCGCGGCCGTGGCGAGGGGGATGAGCGTCGGTCGTTCCAGCGCCGGGATGAAGGTGGTGAGCGTCGCCCGTTCCGTCCGCGTGAGGATGGTGGTGAGCGTCGTTCGTTCCAGCGTCGGGATGAAGGCGGTGAACGTCGCCCGTTCCAGCGTCGGGATGAAGGTGGTGAACGTCGCGAATTCCGTCCGCGTGAGGAAGGTGGTGAGCGCCGGTCGTTCCAGCGGCGAGATGAAGGTGGTGAGCGTC